>JAYUPO010000556.1:0-18274 GCA_043760085.1 Burkholderiales bacterium | reverse complement strand
GGTGGCAACCCGTTGAGCAACGTGGACCCACGGGGGTTGGCATATTTCGCATACCGCCCGCTAGCGTTCATGGGAAACAACACATTGCTTTGCATTCTCTTTGGAACATGCCAAGTCGCGCATGAGCAGCTCTTCTTTGAGGATGGAACCGGCAATATTGGTTATTTCGATGATGGAACTTTGAAGTCTGATGACAGTACCTTGTATTTTCGTTCGCCGTTTTCTGGGCAATTTGATGATTGCATCATGCATGAGGCTGTCGATCAAACACCATCCCTTCCAAAGTACAATCGATTTTGTTCGAATTGTCAGGATTGGGCTGCCGCTGTTCGAGCCAAGTACTTGACGCTCTGAATAACCCCGCTGTTCTCGCCAAATGCAAACCCCAGCAGTGTCGACCTTAAGGTTACGGGCAATGTAAGGGACGCACAACTTGAGCTTCCTGTCCAGGGCACGAGCGGTAGTCTTGGTTCTTTTCCCTCCGAAGAATCTCTATCGCCCTCAATTCACCGTCGCATTGGATGTGCGCAAGCTAGATTCGTCTCTCAGTGGGGAAATGCAGCACGCCTATGTTGGGAAGTACGAGATTGGTCTGCAGGTTGCTAAGCGCATATCAATGCCTAGCGATAGCCAGAAGTCGAACCTGCGACTCGCAGTCAGGATGTCTTCATCTGCCGGCGAAATATTTGCGACATCTATTGGCGACGCCATGCGGCCATGGTGGAGTCATGAAGCTAATGGCTTCACATTGGCCTACTACTGGGTTCCGACTGATCTTCCGGTCTGTACCCCCATCCATTGGGATGTGACAGTTAAAACACCATCTACCGAACTTATTGAAATGTTTGGCGAGGTCACGCTCTACGTGCGGAAGAGCAGTGAGAAATGAAAACTCTGCGTGAGAAGACTGGACAAAGGGTAGGAACAATGGGGAAGGAACAATGGGGACGCTACCCTTTGTTCTTCGCTGAAGCCTTCTTGCCGCCCTTGTCTTCGGGCGTGACGAACCCAATCGGCCGCTTGGGCGGATCGGGCGGCGTCATGAGTTCGCGCAGCGCGTCGAAGAAGGACAAGCTCGATGCCAACGCCACTGTGGCCGCCTACAAGAGTCTGGCCAATGTGGAGCGGGCCTTGCGCTCGATGAAGACGGTGGACCTGCAGGTGCGCCCGGTCTTCCACTACACCGAGCAGCGCGTGCGTGCGCACGTGTTCCTGTGCATGCTGGCGTACTACGTGGAGTGGCACATGCGCGCGCGCCTGAAGCCCATGCTCTTCGATGACGAACACCTGGATGAAGCCAGCGCCAGCCGCCCATCAGCGGTGGCCAAAGCCGTTCGCTCCAAGCAAGCCAAGGCCAAGGACGCGAGCAAGACCGCCGAGGACGGCTTGCCGTTGCACAGCTTCAGAACACTGCTCAAGGACCTGGCTACCTTGACCTACAACATCACGCATACGGCGCTCCATCCCGAGGTCAAGATCGTCCTCACGACCCGGCCCACTCCCATCCAGGACAAGGCCTTCAAGCTGCTTGAACTGAACCCTGCCTGTACCCAGTAAACGCCACCCCGCAGACCGACAAAAATCAATACGGACGCGGACTTACGTTCGGGTGGCTCTCAAAGTTCGGACTAGCTGCACATCGCTGCGCTTCTGAATCGCTTCGAGCAGCAAATAGGGTTTGCCGCGCCACAGCAGAGCTGACATCACCACGTTGGTGTCAAGAACGATCCTCAACCCGCGCCCTTGCTGGTTTCCTGGTTGGTCAATGTGGCGGCCTAACGCGCACGCCGTTCGGCACGCGCGGCCTTGACCTCGGCGGCAATCTCGTCTTCGCTCATCGGCTCCACGCGCGCGGTCTCAAGCGCCGGCGCGATTGCCAGCAGGCGGTCGATCGCCGCACGCTTCCTGGACTTCGCCGCCAGGAACTCCACAAAGTCTTCGACCTCAGCTACCTGCTGCGGGGACAGTGCCCTGATCTTGGAAATCAGGTTCTGCTCAACAGTCGCGTTCATTGAAGCGCTCCTTCACATTGCATCGGTCGTCGCGACAAGTCTACCGATTGCTCAACCCCATCGCCCGCGCAATCACTTCCTTCATCACTTCGCTGCTGCCGCCGTAAATGCGCTGCACGCGCGCATCGGCATAAGCCCGGGCCACCGGGAATTCCCACATGAAGCCGTAGCCGCCGAAGAGTTGCAGGCATTCGTCGATGATCTTGCATTCGATCTCGCTGCACCACAGCTTGGCCATGGCGGCGGTGGCGGCGTCTAGTTTGTCTTGCAGCATCAGCTCAAGACACTTGTCGACGAACACGCGCCCCACCTGGCATTCGGCCTGCGCTTCGGCCAGCTTGAAGCGGGTGTTTTGATACGCGCCCAGCGTGGTGCCGAACATCTTGCGCTGCTTAACATGTTCGAGCGTGTGGTCGATGATGGCTTGCGTTTTGGCGATGGCGCCCACCGCGATCTGCATGCGCTCCCAAGGCAGTTGCTCCATCAGGCAGGCGAAGCCGCGGTTTTCGAAGGCGGGGCCGCCGAGCAGGTTGTCGGCGGGCACTTTCACATCACTGAAGAAAAGCTCGCTGGTGTCTTGCGCTTTCAGACCCAGTTTCTTCAAACGTTTGCCCTTCTCGAAGCCGGGCATGCCGCGTTCCACCACCAACAGGCTGGTGCCCTTGGCACCGGCGGCGGGGTTGGTCTTGGCCACGACGATCACCAAATCTGCATGCCAGCCGTTGGTGATGAAGGTCTTGCTACCGTTAAGCAGGTAATGGTCACCGTTGCGGATGGCCGCTGTCTTCACGCCTTGCAGGTCAGAGCCCGCTGCCGGCTCGGTCATGGCGATGGCGCCAACGATTTCGCCCGTCGCCAGGCGCGGCAGCCAGCGCGCCTTCTGCTCATCGGTGCCATAACGCAAGATGTAAGGCGCAACGATTTCGGTGTGCAATGAAAAGCCGATGCCGCTGAAACCACCGATGGCTAGCTCTTCCATCTGCGCCACTGAGTACAGCTTGTCGGCCGCCGAGCCGCCGTATTCGGGCGGCATGCTCATGCACAGGAAGCCATTGGCACCGGCCTTGCGCCAGACCTCGCGGTCGACAAAACCTTGCTCTTCCCACTGCTCGTGGAAGGGGGCGATCTCCTTGTCGATGAAACGGCGAAAGCTGTCGCGAAAGGCTTCGTGCTCGGGGCTGAAAAGCTGGCGTTCGATCATGGTGAATCCCGGGTGGCGAACATGGCGGATGTGGCGTGGAATGGTAGCCTCGCCACCGGCCTTTCACTGTCACCGGGATGACCACCGTGAACACCTCCAGCATGTCCCCCAGCGCCAGCAACGACGCCCGCTTCCACCTGCACCCCTACACGCAGTTGCGCCAGCTCGAAGAGCAGGGCCCGCTGGTCATCACGCGAGGCGAAGGCGTGTTTGTGTTCGACGAGCAGGGCAACAAGTACCTTGAAGGCATGGCCGGGTTGTGGTGTGCGTCACTGGGCTTCAGCGAAAAGCGCCTGACTGACGCCGCCACGCGGCAGTTGAACACCCTGCCCTACTACCACTCGTTCAGCGGCAAGGTGGCCGGGCCGGTGGCCGAGCTGGTGGCCAAGCTGGTTGAACTGGCGCCCACGCCCGCGCTGCGCGCCGGCCGCGTGCTGTTTGCGAATTCGGGCTCGGAGAGCAACGACACCGCGTTCAAGCTGGTGAAGTACTACCACAACGCCATCGGCAAACCGGCCAAGAAGAAGATCATTGCCCGCGTCAAGGGCTACCACGGCGTCACCGTGGCGGCGGCGTCGATGAGCGGCCTGGCCAGCATGCACCAGCACTTTGATTTGCCGCTGCCCGACGTGCTGCGCGTGGGCTGCCCGCATGCCTACCAGTACGCGCTGGCCGGTGAAAGTGACGATCAGTTCTGCGACCGCCTGGTGCACGAGCTGGAAGACACCATTGCGCGCGAAGGCGCGCACACCATCGGCGGCTTCATCGCCGAGCCGGTGCAAGGCGCGGGCGGCGTGGTCATCCCGCCCGCCGGCTACTGGCCGCGCATTCAGGCGGTGCTGAAGCGGCACGAAATCTTGCTGATTGCCGATGAGGTGATCACCGGCTTCGGCCGCCTGGGCGAACGTTTCGGCAGCACGGTGTTCGGCATGCAGCCCGACATGCTCACCGTGGCCAAGATGCTCACCTCTGCCTATGTGCCCATGAGCGCGCTGTATGTGAGCGACGCCATCTACCAGGCCGTGGCCGACACCTCGGCGGCGGTGGGCACCTTCGGCCACGGCTACACCTACAGCGGCCACCCGCTGGCCTGCGCCATGGCGCTGGAAACGCTGCGCATCTACGAAACTGACGACACGCTGGGCCATGTGCGGCGTGTGGCCCCGCGCATGCAGGCCGGGCTGAAGCGGTTTGAAGGCCACCCCATCGTGGGCCATGTGCGCGGCATGGGCCTGATCGGCGCCATCGAGCTGGCGCAAGACCCGGCGCAGCGCAAGCCGTTTGATGCCGCGCGCGGCGTGGGCGCCTACCTGGTGAAACGTGCGCAGGCGCACGGCCTGATCACGCGCGTGTTGATGGGTGATGTGATCGCCTTGTCGCCGCCGCTGATCATCACCGAGCCGGAAATCGACTTCGCCATCGGCGCATTGGCCAAGGCGCTGGAAGACACCCACGCCTGGGTGCGCGGCGCCTGACCGCAGCGCATGCAAACCGTCTATGAAGCCGCCAATGCGGTGGAGGCGCACATGCTGCAAGACGTGCTGAAGCAGCAGGGGCTGGCGGCGCTGGTGCTGGGCGAACACCTGCAAGGCGGCGTGGGCGAGTTGCCCGCAGCCGGCCTGGTGCGGCTGGTGACCGATGACCTGGACGCCGAGCGCGCGCGCCAGCTCATCGCCCAATGGGAAGCCACGCAGCCGCGCGAGCCCACGCCGCCGCTGCCGCAGCGCGCTGGCTCAAGGGCGAAATGGTTTTTGCTTGGCGTGCTGGTCGGCGCCGCCGTTGTGTTCAGCGTGCTGCGCCCTGCCGCCAAGGTGGGCGGCATCGACCAGCAACGCGACGATCTTCGCGACCATCACCGCCACCATCATCGCCACCTTCACCGCGACCACACGCTCGACACCCGGTTGACCCATGGCGCTGCGGACCAAGTCATGGTCGGCGCCAGCTTGCCGGCGCATGCACCCGGCACGCGGGCATAGGGGTTGCCGTTAACCGCCGCGCTGGTAGGCTGGCCGCCCGCCTTGCATTTCACCCAGGAGCCACGCCATGAACGAAGCCATTGACAAACTCATCAGCATCGCCAAGGAACAAGTCGGCACGCGCGAAGACGCGGTGAACAACACCGGCGCGCGCATCGTCGAATACCAGGGTGCCACCTGGCTGCAACCCGGCGCCTGGCCCTGGTGCGCCGCGTTCACCGCCTGGTGCATGCGCGAGCTGCTGCAAGACGAGGCGGTGCGCGACTATTTGAAGACCTACTTCAAACGCAAGACGCTGACGTTTTCAGAGGCCGAGAAAGTGCGCTGCCGCGATGCCAGCGCCTATGGCTGGGAGAAGTGGGCCAAGCAGTTGGGCGTGCAGGTGCTGGGCGAAAACAGCCTGGCGCGCGCGGGCGACTTTGTGGTGTTCGACTTCTCCCACATCGGGCTGGTGGTTGAAGACCAGCCGAAGATTTCGGCCAAGGTGAAAACCATCGAAGGCAACACCAACGGCAAGGGGGAACGCGACAGCACCAGTGGCGACGGCGTCTGGGTCAAGGAACGCGACCACACCCTGACCAAGAGCTACATTCGCGTCTTTCCAACCTGACGCCGCAGCAACGCCATGCCCGAACCGCAATGGGAAACCACAGGCAGCAGCCGCATTCCGTTCGCCGTCTACACCAGCGAGCAACTGCACCGGCGCGAACTCGAACGCTTCTTCTACAAGGCGCACTGGTGCTACGTGGGGCTGGAAGCCGAGGTGCCGAACCCGGGCGACTTCAAGCGCACCAGCATCGGTGAGCGTTCGGTCATCCTCACCCGCGATGCCGATGGCGCGCTGCATGTGGTTGAAAACGTCTGTGCCCACCGCGGCATGCAGTTCTGCCGCGAACGCCACGGCAACCGCACCGGCTTCATCTGCCCTTATCACCAATGGAGCTACACGCTCAAGGGCGACTTGCAAGGCGTGCCGTTTCGCCGCGGCGTGCGCCAGGGCGCCAAGGTGCAGGGCGGCATGCCGGCCGACTTCAACCCGGCGCAGCATGGCCTCACGAAACTGAAGGTGGCGCAGCGCGGCGGCGTGGTGTTTGCTTCGTTCGACCATGATGTCGAGCCGTTCGAAGATTACCTGGGCCCGGCCATCCTGACTTACTTCGACCGTTTGTTCAGCGGCCGCCAGCTCAAGCTGCTGGGCTACAACCGCCAGCGCATTCCGGGCAACTGGAAGCTGATGCAGGAAAACATCAAAGACCCCTATCACCCGGGCCTGCTGCACACCTGGTTCGTCACCTTCGGGCTGTGGCGGGCCGACAACCAGGCCGAGCTGAAGATGGACGCGCACCACCGCCACGCCGCCATGATCTCCACCCGCGGCAACGCCGGCCAGGCGGGCGAAGTGGCGCAAGTGTCGAGCTTCAAGGCCGGCATGCAGTTGCACGACGACCGTTTTCTCGACATCGTTCCCGAACCCTGGTGGAACGGCCCCACGGCGGTGATGACGACCATCTTCCCCAGCGTCATCTTGCAGCAGCAGGTGAACAGTGTCTCCACGCGGCTGATCATCCCAGACGGCCACGGCCACTTCGATTTTGAGTGGACGCACTTCGGCTTTGCCGACGACGATGAAGCCATGACGCAGCGCCGCCTGCGCCAGGCCAACCTGTTCGGCCCGGCGGGGTTTGTGTCGGCTGATGATGGCGAGGTGATCGAGCTTTCACAAATGGGTTTCGAAAGCAAGCCCGGCCACCGCACCCTGGCTGAGCTGGGTGGGCGCGAGGTGGGCGACACCGACCACATGGTGACTGAAACGCTGATCCGCGGCATGTACCGCTATTGGCGCGAAGTGATGGAACGCGCCGAGCCGGTGCAACCATGAAGCCCGACGACTTCTTCGCCCTGACCAAGCTCTACGCCGCCTATGCCGCGGCACTCGACGCGCGCGACTGGAATGCCTGGATCAACCTGTTCACCGAGGATTGCAGCTACCGCCTGGTGCCGCGCGAAAACCATGAACGCGGCCTGCCGCTGGCCACGCTGTCGTTTGAAAGCAAGGGCATGCTGAAGGATCGTGCCTATGCCATCAGCGAAACGCTGTTTCACGACCCCTACTACCAGCGCCATGTGATCGGCGTGCCGCGCCTGCTGAAGGTGGATGAACATGGCGCCTGGCATGTGGAGGCCAACTACGCGGTGTTTCGCACCAAGCTGTCGAAACTGACCACGGTGTTCAACGTCGGGCGTTACCTGGACACGGTTGTTAACGAAAGCGGTGAGCTGAAATTCGCTGCCAAGCTGTGTGTGTACGACAGCGAGATGATTCCCAATTCCATCATTCACCCGATTTAGATCAAACATGAGTACAGACTGGACAGACGCCGCCGCTGAAGGCGACTTATGGGAAGGTGCCGGCATTGCGGCCACCGTGCAGGGCCAGGAGATCGCCTTGTTCCGCGTGGGCGATGCGCTGTACGCCACCGACAACCTGTGCACCCACGGCCATGCGCGCCTGTGCGAAGGGTTTGTTGAAGGCCATGAAATCGAGTGCCCGTTGCACCAGGGCCGGTTCGACTTGAAAACCGGCGAGGCCACTTGTGCGCCCGTTACCGAGCCGATCAAGACCTACCCGATCCGCATAGAAGGCGGGCGGGTTCAGGTGCGCCTGGGTTGACACCCGGGCGCCGCGCGATCCACCTACATCAACACCTATGACGGAGACAGCCATGAGCGACACCTATGTTCTGGTTCACGGCGCCTGGCACACCGGCGCTGAACTCGAAGCCACGGCCGAACACATTCGCAAGATGGGCCACACGGTGCATTGCCCCACCCTGGCCGGCAACCGGCCCAGCGACAACCGCGCCACCACCGGGCTGATGGACGCCGCGCAATCGCTGGCCGCGTACTTGCGCGAGAACAACCTGAACAAGGTGCGCCTGGTGGGCCATAGCTACGGCGGCATGGTCATCACGCAGTTGATGACGCTGGAGCCCGCGCGCGTGCAGCGCCTGGTGTACGTCAACGCCTTCGTGCCCAACCCGGGCGAAGCGCTCAACGACATGGTGCCGCCCGTGTACGTGGGCCTGTTCGACCAGATCGCCGCGGCCAGCAACGGTGCGGTGACGCTGCCGTTCCCGATCTGGCGCGAAGCCTTCATCAACGATGCCGACCTGGCCTTGGCCACATCGGCCTACGAAAAGCTCAACCCTCATCCGTACAAAACCTTCACCGACAAAGTGGCACTGACCGAGCCGCCCGCAGCCTGGCAAGTCGGCAAGAGCTATGTCAATTGCCAGCAAGACACCGCCTTGCCGCACAGCCTGCCGTGGCACCCGCGGCTGTCTGAAAAGCTCGGTCTGTTCCGCCTGGTTGAATGCCCGGGCAGCCATGAGATCTGGTTCACCGACCCGGGCACCATTGCGCGCGCCATCGTGGCCGCCGGGCGCGACTGAAGCCGGTGCAGTGCCGAGCAGCCGGCGGCTGAAAAGCCGCCGGCCCGCGCCTTCACGCCAGCGGTACCGGCCCTGTGTTGACGACTTGGCGTGCGCCGCGCGCCACCCTTGCGCTACTGCTTGCCGGCGCTTCGGGGCTGGCCCGGCATGCGGCGTGAACCGCAGGCCCCCACGCCAGGATGATGTCGATCAGTTTGCGCTGCGCTGCCAGCGACGTCACCGTGTGATCGATGTCGGGGTGGAACTCACACTTCACCTTGTCGACAAAACTCTCGCTGCGAAACGCGTGCCGGAACTGCTTGCCATAGCTGTAGACATCGATCGCTGAGCCGCTGTAGACGAAGAAGACGATGACTTGGCGCTGCACCAGCGCGTGCAACTGGCGCACGAAGTCACTGCGCAGCAACGCCCGGCTGGCGCTGTCTTGATCGGCCTGACCAGACGCCGCGGCGGCGGCCGGCGGCCCGCTGAAGCGGCCAACGACATTGCGCCACACCTGCGGCCACGGGGCAGCGCGAAAGCGCTTCCAGCGCCGCACCAGCACGGTCCACGGGCTGCTGAAGGCCTGGCCATCAAACAGCAGCGCCGCGGCCACGCGCGGGTCGGCCTGCGCCGTGGCGAACGCAGCCACCGCACCGGAACAGATGCCGAACAAGGCAAAGCGGCGTGCGCCACAGGTTTGTTCGAGCCAGTCCATCGCGCTGCGAATGTCGTGCACGGATTGCTGCTCGAAATCAGCCCCCGAGGTCGAGCCCCGGCTGTCACCGCGGCCAGACAGGTCGAAGCGCAAGCTGGCCTGCCCCTGGGCAGCGAGTGCGCGTGCCAGCTTCACATTCAAGCGGTGCGGGCCCATGCGCGACACCAGGCCGGCGTTGAACAGCAGCCACACCACCGGGGGCGGGCCCGCCTCCGGCAGCGAGAGCACGCCCACCAATGACGATTCCGGGCCAAAGACAACGGGCGTTTCGGTCATGTGGGCAACGCCGCTTGTTGCACCAACAGCGCCAGCGCCTGGGCCGGCACCAGCACGCCGTTGTCGGCGGTGTCAGAGGTCCAGTCGGTGCCGTGCGTGAACGCGATCAGGCGCAAGCGCTGCGGGTCCTGCGCGCACAGCGCGGCCAGGTCGCGGCCATCATCGTCGCCAGGGTCGGCCAGCGCCACGATCGACGCCGGACGGCTTGGCCACTGGCCAGGCTGCGGCCGCAACCCAGCCAACTGCTGGCGCAGCAGTGGCGACACAGCGAAGCCGATGGCCTCGTCACGGTATTGGGCCGGGTCGCGCAGCAAGTGCGCGGGCAGCGGATAGGGCGGCAAACTGAACGCTGCTTCAAGGCTGGCCGCGTGCCGTTCACGCAGTTGCTCAAGATAGCGTTGGCCGTCGGTCACCGGGTCCCAGAGCAGCAGTCGCAGCAACGTGGCAGGGGCGCGCTGCGCCGCACGCAGCACCACCGCGCCGCCCAGGCGCATGCCAAGCCAGATGGTCTGGACGCTGCCGCTGCGCAAACGCAGCGCCTGGTCAGCCTTGTGAACGTCGCCGGCCCAGCCGTCGAGGTCAGCGTCCAGGTCGTCACCCATCGAGTCGCCGGCACCGAAATAGTCGAAGCGCAGCACGGGATGCCCGGCACGGGCCAGGCGCTCGGCCAACACCCACAGCGCACGGTGTGCACGCACCCCTTCCTGGCCGAAGGGGTTGCACAGCACCACGCCGGCGCGCGTGGCGGCGCCCGCCGCGCTTGGGTGGTAGATGCCGAACAGGCGCCTGCGCGCTGACCCAAAGCAGAAGGGCTGGGTCGAAAGGGTAGACGAACCTTCGCGCCGCAGCGCTTCGGAATGAGCCCCTTCAGGCGGCCGGACGGTGCTCATGACAGATGGGCTTTGCTGGTGGGCGTGCGTGAAACCGTCGCAACGGCCGCAAGCATATCGTCCCCGGCCGCCACCGACTCGACACAAACTTCGGCCGGGCCGCCGGGCATTTCGATGGTGATTGTTCTAACGTGCGTCTGCACGCCAGCGTCGACGCTGGCCGGCGCGATGCTCAGGCCGCTGCCCACGGCTTTCAAGCAGGCCTCCTTGCGCGTCCAGGCGGTCAGGAAGGCATGCGCTTGATCGCCGCGCGGCGTTTGGCGCAAGGCATCAAGCTCTGCGTGGCTGAAATTCTGCTCGGCAAGCAGCCACAGGTCGTCGATGGGGCGCACAACCTCCACGTCCACGCCGACGGCAACGCCTTCGCTGATCGCGATCAACCCGTGCGCGCCGCTGTGGCTCAGATTGAACTGCCACGCCGCGCTGGGCCCCAGGCTGGGCTTGCCCTGTGCACCGAGGTGAAATTCGACCCCTGCCGCCAGCCCGCAATGCCGCCACAGCAGTTGACGCAGCATGCCGTGGGCGGCGCGATAGCGTTGCCCGTCGCGCGCGAAAACGAACCGGGCGGCACGCTGCGCTTCGCTGGCTGAGAGCCAGGCCGGCGCCGCCAGCGCGGCGGCATCATCCAGCGCAACGCGCCACAGCCGCACCGGCGAAAAAGGTGCGGCCAGCTCGATTCGCCGCTGCCCAAAATTGCCCAGGTCAGCGACCCCCCCGGCTGCGCAGCGCAATGGCGACGCGGCGCAGGCGGCCGCACTGCGGCCATGCATCGGGCCAGCGGCGTTGCTCGGTGGGTCTTGGGTCAGGCCGTTCATGTGCTGTGCGGGCGGCATCGTTACGTGAACGATGCTACGCGGTCAAAGCCGGTTGCCGGGCTGCGAGCCCCCAGCCTAGGGGGCACGATAACCAGGCGATGCAAGGGCCAAGTTAGCATTCCCGCCAACTTTCCAGGGCAGCATGATGGCGTTCAGGGCGAAGGTTCAGCACGAGCGGTGGCAAGGCCACCTACTTGCATAGTCAACCGGCCGCTGCATACGCGCCAGTTCCCGCAGAATTGCGCCATGACGATCACTGGTGGCGCGAACCCGATTGATGCTTCCCGGGCCGCGCATTGGCATCACCTTAACCAGTCGGCCAACAACAGGCCGCGCCAGCTTCCCCCTACATGGTTCCCGACATGAGCAGCGCGCAGCCTGATGCCATCGACGCCTACCCGCTGTCGCCCACGCAGGCGGGCATGCTGTACCACGCCCTGGGCGATGCGCACACGGGCGTGGACATCGAGCAGATCGTCATCACGCTGCCCGAGCCGCTCGACGCGCCGCGCTTCATGCAAGCCTGGCAGGCGGTGGCGCAGCGCCACACCATCCTGCGCACGCGGTTTCGCTGGGAAGGGGTGGACGAATTTCGCCAGGAGGTGGTGGCCAGCGCCGACATGCCGCTGACCAGCGTCGACTGGAGCCGGCTCGAAAGCGGCGCGGTTGCGCAGCACCTGGCACAGCAACTGGCCAGCGACCGAGCGGCTGACTTCGACCTGCGGCGCGCGCCCGCGATGCGCCTGTTCATTGCCCACTGCGGCGCCGCGGGCACCCGGGTGGTCTGGACGTTTCATCATGCGCTGCTCGACGGCCGCTCCTTCGCGCCCGTGCTGAGCGAGGTCTTCACCTGCTACGAGGCCTTGCAGCACGGCCAGACGGTTCAGCTCGCCCCCGCGCGCGCCTATCGGCAGTACATCGACTGGCGCGAGTCACGTGATGAGAGCGCGGCGCAGGCCTGCTGGCGCGGCGCCTTGGCCGGGTTTCATGCCGCCACGCCGCTGGGCCTGGCCGGCGCGGCACCGAACCTGGCAAACGAAGCGGGCGGCAACGCCACTTTCGGCGCCCACCAGACGCGGCTTTCGCTGGCCGCGAGTGCCACCTTGCGCAGCCGGGCGGCGCAGCTCGGCGTCACCGTCAACACCTTGCTCATGGCTGCCTGGGCCATCCTGCTGCACCGCTACAGCGGCGAACGCGACATCGTGTTCGGCGCCACGCGCTCGGGGCGCGACCCGGGCTTCGACGCCGATGGCACGTTGGTCGGCCTGTTCATCAACACCCTGCCGGTTCGCATCCAGGTCGATGGCGACGCCGAGCTGGAACCCTGGCTGCGGGCCTTGCGCGAAACGATGCTGCACATGCGGCCGTTCGCACACACGCCGCTGGTCAAGGTGCAGGCGTGGAGTTCGGTGGCGCGTGGCAAGCCCTTGTTCGACAGCCTCGTGGTCTACGACCATCAGTCGCTGGGCAGCCGCATGCGCGCACTGGGTGGGGCCTGGGCAGGGCGTGAGGTTGAATACATCGGCCAGACCAACTACCCGCTCACCGTGGTGGCCTACGGTGACGATGAAATGATCGTGCGGCTCGAGTATTCGCGCCGCTTCAGCCACAGCGCCGCCGAGCGCATGCTGGGCCACCTCACCCACTTGCTGGCTGGCATTGCGCTGGGCCAGGCCAAGCAGATCAGCGGCCTGCCCTTGCTCAGCGCAGCAGAGCGCGCCGCCTTGGTGGGCCAGGGGCAGGCCGTGGCCAGCTTCCCGCGCGGGCCGGCCTTGCATGAATTATTCGAGCGCCAGGTGCGGCGCACGCCCCAGGCCGTGGCCTTGACCGCCTTCAGCGCTGCTGGTGAGCGCATTGAGCTGAGCTATGCCGAGCTGAACCGGCGCGCTAACACGGTGGCGCACAGGCTGCGCGCCCTGGGCGTCGTGCCCAAACAATTGGTCGGGCTGCGCACCGAACGCAATGTGGAACTTGTGGTGGGCCTGCTGGGCATCCTCAAGTCCGGCGGCGCCTACCTGCCGCTGGACCCGGTGTACCCCAGCGAGCGCGTGGCCTTCATGCTCGAAGACGCGGGGGTCAACGTTGTGCTCACCCAAACGGGCCTGAAGGCCGGTTTGACGGGCGTCACGCTGCTGTGCCTGGACGAGCCCCTGCCCGGTGCCGCGGGCGAGCTGGTCGACCCGGCGCACAGCAGCGGCGCCGACGACCTGGCCTATGTCATCTACACCTCGGGCTCCACCGGCAAGCCCAAGGGCGTGCGCATCACGCACCACAACGTGTGCCGGTTGTTCACTTCCACCGACCACTGGTTCGGCTTCAACGAGCGCGATGTCTGGACGCTGTTCCACTCCTACGCCTTCGACTTTTCGGTGTGGGAACTGTGGGGCGCGCTGCTGTACGGCGGGCGCTGCGTGGTGGTGCCGCTGGATGCCAGCCGCAGCATCGACGACTTCCTGGCGCTGCTCGTGGGCGAGCGGGTCACGGTGCTGAACCAGACACCCACCGCGTTCCGGCGCCTGGTCGATGCCACGGCCGAAGCGCACGCAGACGCACCCGCAAACGCACCCACACACGCACCCGCATACGCGCTCGCCCTGCGCTACGTGATCTTCGGCGGCGAGGCGCTGGAACTGCAAAGCCTGGGCCCCTGGTTCAAGCGCTTTGGTGATGCCCAGCCGCGCCTGGTCAACATGTACGGCATCACCGAAACGACTGTGCACGTCACCTACCGGCCCATCACCCGCGCCGACCTGGCGGCCGGCGCGGGCAGCGTGATCGGTCAGCCGCTGGCTGATCTGAAACTGTACATCCTCGACCCGCAGGGCGAACCCGCGCCGCTCGGCGTGGCGGGCGAAATGTTCGTTGCCGGCGCCGGCGTCGCGCCGGGCTACCTCAACCGGCCCGAGCTCAGTGCTCAGCGCTTTGTTCGCGACGCCTTCAGCGCCGACCCCGATGCCCGCATGTACCGCAGCGGCGACCTGGCCCGGCGGCTGGAAAACGGCGACGTTGAATACCTCGGGCGCATCGACCAACAGGTGAAGATTCGCGGCTTTCGCATCGAGCTGGGCGAGATCGAAGCCGCCATTGCACAGCACCCACAGGTGCGCCAGGTGGCCGTCATCGCGCGCGAAGACGTGCCGGGCGACAAGCGCCTGGTGGCGTACCTGGTGGTCAACGGCGCAGCGGGCCACGACGGCCAGATCGCCGACGAGTTGCGCCGCAGCCTGCGCGGCGCCTTGCCCGAGTACATGCTGCCGGCGCACTTCGTCTTCCTGCCGGCCCTGCCGCTGACGCAAAACGGCAAGCTCGATCGGCTGGCGCTGCCGGCGCCCGCCGCAGCGCGCAGTGCCGGCAGCAAGCCCTTTGTGGCGCCGCGCAGCGGCACGGAGCAAGCCATCGCCGCGGTGTGGCAAGCCGTGCTGCGTGTTGACCAGGTCGGTGCCGACGACCATTTCTTCGAACTTGGCGGCGACTCGATCCTGAGCATCCAGGTCATCGCCCGTTGCCGCCAGCAAGGCCTTCATTTCACGCCGAAGGACTTGTTCAACCGGCCCACGGTGGCCGAGCTGGCACAAGTCGTGCGCGCGGCGCCGGCCGCGGCCAGGATCGCGGCCGCTGCGGTCAGCGGCGCGGTGCCGCTGACACCCATCCAGCATTGGTTCTTCGAGCAGGCGTTCACGGATTCGCAGCACTGGAACCAGGCCTTCATGTTCGAGCTGCCGGCGCAGATTGACCTGCCCGCGCTGGAAGTCGCGCTGCGCGGGCTGTTGCGCCGGCATGACGCGCTGCGCCTGCGCTATCAGCCAGACGCCGCCGGCCACTGGGAGCAGACCTACGGCGCTGAAGATGCCAACCTGCCGCTGCAGCGGGTTGACCTGTCGGCGCTGCCTGCGCTTGAGCAAACCGCGGCCATTGAGCGCGCCGCCGCCGCTGCGCAGGCCGGCTTCAAGCTCGACGCCGGCCGCCTGGTGTGTGCGCTGCACTTCCAGCTCGGCGCCCAGTCGCGCGGCCGCTTGCTGCTGGCCGTGCACCACCTGGTGGTGGACGGCGTGTCGTGGCGCGTGCTGCGCGAGGATCTCGAAGCCTTGTACTGCGCGGCCGCTGCCGGCGTGGCAGCGCCATTGCCTGAACGAACCAGCTCATTGCAGGCCTGGTCCACCGCGCTGCGCGAACACACCAACAGCCCGGCCGTGCAAGGCTCATGCGCGCATTGGCGCGCCGTGGCGGCGCAGCCGGCGTTGCCGCTGCCGCACCATGCCGCTGGCCAGGCCGCCTTCGCCGCCGAGGGCACGTTGATCACCCGGCTGTCGCCAGATGACACGCGTGCGCTGCTGCAGCGACTGCCGGCGGCCTTTCAAACCCAGATCAACGACGCCCTGTTGACGGCCCTGGCCCGTGCCCTGCAACGCAGCACGGGCAACGCTGTGCTGCGCATCGATCTCGAAGGCCATGGTCGGGAACACCTGGTTGACGGCATCGACGTGTCGCGCACCGTCGGCTGGTTCACAACGCTGTTTCCGATTGCGCTCGAACTCGACCCGGAGCGCAGCGCGGTCGACAGCTTGCTGGCCGTGCAGCGCCAGTTGCAGCAGATTCCCGAGCGCGGCCTGGGTTACGGCGTGCTGCGCTACTTGGCGCCGAACGCGGCCGTTCGGCAAAGCGTGGCCTGCAGCGCGGCGCCGGTGCTGTTCAATTACCTGGGGCAGTTCGACAACGTGGTGGCGGACTCGCACCTGTTCAGTTTCGCCCGCGAATCCACCGGGCCCTGGCGCAGCCCGCGCGCGCGGCGCACGCATGCGCTGGAGATCGTTGCCGTGGTGCGCAGCGGGCAACTCGAAATCGCCTGGCACCATGATGCCGACGCCCGGCATGAGCCGTTCATTGCGCGGCTGGCCAACGACATGACGGCCGGCTTGCAAGAGCTCATCCATCAGGCGCAGCCCGGGCGCCGCGGGCCGCGCACGCCCGCGGAATTTCCGCTGGCGCGGCTCGCCGCTGCCACGCTGGCACCACTGACCGCCCGCTTCCCGCAACTCGAAGACATCTACCCGCTCACGCCGATGCAGCGGCTGTTCCTGGCGATGGAGTCGTCGCAGTCCAACCTGGGCTTTGAGCAGTGGCATTTCCGCCTCGATGGCGCGGTTGACGCCACGCTGCTGCGCCAAGCCATGGAACAGGTGATGCAGCGCCACAGCATGCTGCGCACGGCCTTCGTGGCCGAGGGCGGCGCCGAGCCGCTGCAAGTGGTGTTGGCGCAAGCGAACCTGCCCTGGTCGCAGGAGGACTGGCGCGCTTGCGGCGCCGCCGAGCAATCCGTTCGGCTGAGCGCGCTGCTGGCGGCTGACGCGCGCGCGGGCTTCGACCTGGCTCGCGCGCCCTTGATGCGCATGGCCCTGTGCCAGGTGGCCAACGATTCATATCACTTCATCTGGAGCACGCACCACCTCTACATCGACGGCTGGTCCTGGCCGATCGTGTTCGGCGACCTGTCGCGTGCCTATGCCGCGCTCACAGCGGGCAGTTCAAGCTGGCCCGATGAAGCCGTGCCGTACCAGCGTTACGTCAAGTGGCTGGCCGATGCCGCGCCGCAATCCGAAGCGTTCTGGAAGGCGCAACTGGCCGGCTTCCCAGGGCCCACGCCCTTTGCGCTGAGCGCGCCACCCGGCGCTATTGCGAACACTGCAAACACTGCAAACACTGCAAACAGCGCAAACACCGCGAACGCCGGGCAAGGCGCCGCGGCCGCGGCCGAGGTGCTGGTCAGGCTGCCGGCCGCCACCACCAGCGCCTTGCAAGCACTTGCCCGCGGCGCGCGCGTCACCTTGAGCGCCGTGTTCAATGGCGCCTGGTCGCTGCTGCTGGCGCACTACAGCGGCGCCGCCCGGGTGGTGTTCGGCGCCGCGTTTTCGGGGCGGCCGAGCGAGATCGAAGGCATCGAGTCCATGGTCGGGCCCTGCGTCAACAACGTGCCGCTGAGCTTCGACGTGGCGCACAGCGACTTGCTCCAGCCCTGGCTGGCACAGATCCAGCAGCACCAGTTCGACGTGGCCCAGCACCAGTACGCGCCGCTCGAACAGATCCAGCAGTGGGCCGGCGTGGCCTGGCGCCACCGCCTGTTCGACAGCCTGGTCGTGTTCCAGAACTACCAGGTCGATGCTGCCGCGCGCGGCCTGGGTGCTGACGTGCGCAGCACCTTGGTCAGCGCGCCCGAAGCCACCAACTACGCGCTGACGCTGACGGTGGCCGTTGAGCAGGAATTGCGCATCCGCCTGATCTGCAAGCCGGGCGCCATGGCGCTGGCCGATGCGCAGCAGTTTGCCCAAGACCTGGAGACCGCCCTGACCGCCCTGGCCGCGGCCGACTGTGCAACGCTCGGCGACGTTTTGCAGCGGCTGCCGCAGGGCACACGCGGGCGCGCAGGCCATGTCCAGGCAGCACGCGCCGCGGTGCGCCGCAGTGTTCACGCCGCGCCCGCCACCGCTGCCGAGCGCGAGGTGGCCAAGATCTGGCAAGAGCTGTTCGGCGTCGAGCAAATTTCGCTCGATGACAACTTCTTCGACCTGGGCGGGCATTCGCTGCTGCTGCTGCGCGCGCATGCCCTGTTGAAAGCCAGCGTGCGCGCCGATCTGCCCATCGTGGCCCTGCTTCAATACCCCACGGTGCGCGCGCTGGCCCACTACCTGGGCGGCGGTGCCGAGGCCGACCGCCAGCAGGCATCAAGCAGCACGATCGACCGCGCCCAGAAACAACGCGAAGCGCAGCTGCGGCAACGAAACCTCGTACGCCGACCCAGAGGTATCGGAACATGATGAAAGCGATGGATTCGGCCCGAGGTCTAGGCGCAATCGGGATAGGGGCGACCGTTGCCGGCCGGTCCCCTCCCACACCACCCGGCGTGCGGGTCCGCACCGGGCGGTTCGAGAAGTTGAGGTCAGGAGAACTTTGGCACACC
>JAYUPO010000555.1:0-6189 GCA_043760085.1 Burkholderiales bacterium | reverse complement strand
TTCAGGCGTTCACGCACTTCTTCGATCGTGAGGCCGGCGTAGTGCGCGTTGAGGAAGTTGCTGGCCTCCACCAGCTCACTTTGTGTGTAGTCGCGCACCGTGAAGAGCACGCGGTTCTGCACGTCGCCGTCGGGCGCCACCAGGATGACCAGCACGCGCCGTTCGCCCAGGCGCAGGAATTCGATGTGGTGGAAGACGCTGGCCTTGCGCGGCACCGTCACCACGCCCACAAAGCTGGACAGGTTGGACAGCAGCGACGCAGCTTGTGCGATGACGCGCTGCGGCTGGTCGGGTTGCAGCTGCTCGCGCGCGGCTGCCATATCAGCAGCCATGTCGGCAGTGACCTGCGGCATTTCCACCGTGCGCGCGGTCAGCATGGCGTCGACAAAGAGCCGGTAGCCGCGCGCGGTGGGTATGCGCCCGGCGCTGGTGTGGGGGCTTGCGATGAGGCCCAGGTCTTCCAGGTCGGCCATCACGTTGCGGATGGTGGCCGGCGACAGGTCCAGACCCGATGTGCGCGACAGCGTGCGCGAGCCCACGGGTGTGCCGTCGGCGATGTAGCGCTCGACCAGTGTTTTCAGCAGCGTGCGGGCACGGTCGTCAAGCATGGTGGCTGATTGTAGGGAGCGGCCCGGGACCCGCCAAGAACCCGCCAAGGCCGCGCAGTATCGATTCAGACCGCTATGGTGTAATCATTTTCATGGGTGCAGGCTTCAGACATGCAGTGATCGTTGGCAAGTACCAGGCGCGCGGCATCCGGGCGGTGCTGGAAGAGATCGCGCACTTCTTGCTGGCCCAGGGGCTCGAGGTGTCCTTCGAGCGCGACACGGCGCTCAACACCGGCGTTACCGACTTCGAGGCCATCGAGCCGCAGGACATGGGTCAGCGCTGCGACCTGGCGGTGGTGGTGGGCGGTGACGGCACCATGCTCGGCATCGCGCGTGAACTGGCGCGCTGGAGGATGCCGCTGGTAGGCATCAACCAGGGGCGCCTGGGCTTCATCACCGACGTACCCATCAACCACTTCCGCGAAGGCCTGGCGGCCATGGTGGCCGGCAACTTCGAAGAAGAACACCGCTCGATGATCGAAGGCGGCGTGTGGCGTGACGGCGAGCGCATTTTCGAAGGCCTGTCGATGAACGACGTGGTGGTCAGCCGCGGCGCCACGGCCAGCATGGTCGAGCTGCGCGTGGACATCGGCGACGACTTCGTGGCCAACCTGCGGGCTGATGGCTTGATCATCGCCTCGCCCACCGGCTCCACCGCCTATGCCTTGTCGGCCGGCGGGCCGATCCTGCACCCCAGCATCGGCGGCTTCGTGCTGGTGCCGATTGCCTCGCACACGCTGTCCAACCGCCCCATCGTTCTGCCCGACAGCGGCGAAGTGCGCATCACTGTGGTGGCCGGGCGCGACGCATCGGTGAACTTCGACATGCAAAGCCTGGCCAGCCTGCTGCACGGCGACCAGGTGCGTGTGCGCCGCTCGGCCCACCGCGTGCGTTTTCTGCACCCGCCGGGCTGGAGCTACTACGCCACGCTGCGGCGCAAGTTGCGCTGGTACGAAGGCGTGGTCTGAGAAGTTGTGAACGAACCCCGCACGCCCGCTCGACACGCCATGCGCCACCCGCACGTCGTTGCGACTCGTCGCCATATCACGCGATATGGCTCCTCGTCGCGCCTAGTTCGGGCGGTGCCTGGCGCGCCGCTCGGCCGCACGGGATTCATTCACAACTTCTGAGGTCTCGCCGATGCTGCGACGACTGTATTTGCGCGACGTGGTCATCGTCGCCGAACTGGATCTGGACTTAACTTCCGGCTTCACGGTACTCACCGGCGAAACCGGCGCGGGCAAGTCGATCCTGATCGATGCCTTGCAGCTCGCCCTGGGCCAACGCGCCGACAGCGCCCTGGTGCGCGAGGGCGCGGCGCGATGCGAGGTGAGCGCCGAGTTTGACTTGCCCGCGGCGCTGAAACCCTGGCTCGATGAACAGGGCTTTGTGGCGGATGACGATGGCGATGAGGGCGCGGCGCACCTGTTGCTGCGCCGGCAGGTTGATGCCCAGGGCAAGAGCCGGGCCTGGATCAACGGCAGCCCGGCCACGGCCGGGCAGTTGCGCCAGGCCGCTGAAAGCCTGGTCGATATCCACGGCCAGCATGCCTGGCAAAGCCTCACCCGGGCGGCGGCGGTGCGCGATCTGCTTGACGCCCAGGCCGGTATCGATGGCGCCCCGTTGCGCCACGCCTGGGCGGCCTGGAAGGCCGCGGCGCAGGCCCTGCAAACCGCCCGCAGCCAGCAAGAAAGCCTGGGGCGCGAACGCGAACGGCTGCAGTGGCAGCTCGGCGAGGTGGCCAAGCTGGCCCCGGGCACCGACGAATGGGACGCGCTCAACGCCGAGCACCAGCGCCTGGCACACGGCCAGGCCCTGCTCGATGGCGCGCGCACCGCGCTCGATGCCCTGAGCGAAGCCGAGCCCGGCGCCGACAGCTTGATCGCGCGCGCCGCTGACGCGCTGGCCGGCGTGACCCGCTTCGACACCCGGCTGGAAGATGTGCTGGGCGTGCTGCGCTCGGCCCAGGCCCAGGTGCAAGACGCCGCGCACACGCTGCACGCCTACCTTGGCCGCAGCGAGCCCGACCCGCAGCGCCTGGCAGAGCTGGATGCGCGGCTGGCCGCCTGGATGCTGCTGGCACGGCGCTACCGGCGCACGCCGGCCGAGCTGCCGGCGTTGTGGCTGCAATGGCAAGGCGAGCTGGGCGCGCTCGACGCCGCGGCTGACCTGGAACGTTTGCAGCGCGCGCACGACCTGGCACATGCCGCCTGGCGCGAACAGGCCCAGGCCGTGAGCCGGGCCCGCGCCAAGGCGGCACCGAAGTTGGCGCGCGAGGTCAGCGCCACCATGCAGCAGCTGGGCATGGCCGGCGGGCGCTTCGAGGTGGCGCTGGTGGCTGAAGCCGAGCCGCAGTCGTTCGGCCTGGAAAGCGTGGAGTTCCGTGTTGCCGCCCATGCCGGCAGCACGCCGCGCGCCTTGGCCAAGGTGGCATCGGGCGGCGAGCTGTCGCGCCTGGCGCTGGCCATCGCCGTGACCACTTGCCGCGGCGGCGCAGCCACCGTCCACCCCCAGCAGGTCGAGCCCACGCTGATCTTCGACGAGATCGACGCCGGCGTGGGCGGCGCGGTGGCCGACAGCGTGGGCCGCCTGATGAAGGAACTCGGCCGCACGGCCCAGGTGTTGGCCGTGACCCACCTGGCGCAAGTGGCGGCCTGCGCCGACCAGCACCTGGTGGTGTCGAAAACCAGCCGCGGCGGCAGCACCAGCAGCGCGCTGCAGGCCGTCAGCGGCGAGGCGCGCGTGGCCGAAGTGGCGCGCATGCTGGGCGGCGAAAAGCTTTCGGGCACCAGCCGCGCCCATGCCCAGGCCATGCTGGGGGGTCAGGCGTGAGACGCCGGGCCGTTCCCAAGGCGAATACCGCAGTGCGCAGCACCGAGGTACACCCTTGAACGAGCCCCAGGCGCTGCCCACGGCGGGCGATGTGGTGCTGGTCACCGGCATCTCGGGCTCGGGCAAATCGGTGGCCTTGCATGCGCTGGAAGACGCCGGCTATTTTTGCGTTGACAACCTGCCGCCCGAATTGCTGCGCGACTTCATCCGCCTGGAGCATGAACGCTTCACCGACCGCGTGGCCGTGGCGGTGGACGTGCGCACCGCCAGCTCGCTGCCGCAGCTCATTCCGTTGATCGACGAGCTGCGGCGCGAAGGCGCGCAGGTGCGTTCGATCTTTCTCGATGCCAGCTCCGAGGCGCTGGTGCGGCGCTTTTCAGAAACCCGCCGCCCGCATCCGCTGGCCACGGCAGCAGCCAGCGGCGACAACCAGCGCGCACTGGTTGAAGCCATCGACCTGGAACGCCACTTGCTGTCTGAGCTGCGTGAGGTCTCCACCGTCATCGACACCAGCCAGTTGCGCCCGGCACAGCTGCGCATCTGGGTACGCGACCTGGTGGGCCAGGTGGGCAGCTCGCTGACGCTGGTGTTCGAGTCCTTCGCCTACAAGCATGGCGTGCCGCTGGACGCCGACTTCGTGTTCGACCTGCGCGTGCTGCCCAACCCGTACTACATCCGCGAGCTGCGCCCGCTGTGTGGGCTCGATGAGCCGGTGGCCAGCTACCTGGCCGCGCAGCCCGAGGTGGGCGAGATGGTGACGCAGATCGAGACCTTCCTGCGCCGCTGGATCGGCGCGTTTGAAGACGACCAGCGCAGCTACCTTACCGTGGCCCTGGGCTGCACCGGCGGGCAGCACCGTTCGGTGTACGCCGTGCGCGAGCTGGGTGCGCGCTTCGGCCAGCGTGCCGCCACCCTGGTGCGCCACCGCGAGCTTGACGCGCGCGACTAAATTAGCACTCGGCCACGCCCGTGCCAGTCAGCTTGCCCACGCCGCTGCCGCTGTTCCCGCTGCGCAGTGTGTTGTTCCCAGGCGGGCTGTTGCAGCTCAAGGTGTTCGAGGCGCGCTACCTCGACCTGGTGTCGTCGTGCCTGCGCGCCGGGCAGCCTTTTGGGGTGGTCTGCCTGCGCCAGGGCGACGAAGTGCGCCGCGGGCACGAGGCGGTCAGTCTTGAAGAGGTGGGCGTGTTGGCGCGGCTGGATGACGTGTCGGCCGACGAGCCCGGCATCTTGCGCGTGCGCTGCACCGGCCTGCAGCGCTTTCGCCTGCTGAAGCCCGCCGAGCAGCGCAGCGATGGGTTGTGGCAGGCGCCGTGCGAAACCCTGCCCGACGACCCACCGTGCAGCCCCGAGCCGCCCCACCTGGCCACCGTGCGCGCCCTGGCGCAGGCCATCACCAGCATGAAGGGGCGCGGTGAAGTGCCCATTGCGCAGCCCTGTTTGCTGGGCGATGCCGGCTGGGTGGCCAACCGCTGGTGCGAATTGCTGCCCATCCCCGTGCAGGCGCGCCAACGTTTGATGCAACTTGAAGACCCGTTGCTGCGCCTGGGCCTGGTGGCCGACTACCTGCGCGGCAAGGGCGTGGTGGGCGGCTAGCTTTGGCTAGCTTATTTGCTGGCTGGTCAACCTTGAGTGCCCGTGGCGCTGAGCAACTTGCGCAGCGGCGCCGGCAGCGCCCGCTCCAGCACCTCGTCGTCGCCCACCCACTGGCCTTCGGGCCAGGTGCTTTCAATCGTTAGGCGCTGCGCGGCCGACAGGCGGGCCGGCAGGCGCCAGCGCACGGGCAGCAGTTCCCAGTCGAAGTGCGTCAGCGTGTGCCGCACGGCCGCCAGGGGCTCGGCGCGGCCGGGCCAGCCCAGCGAGCGCGCCTGCGCCAGCAGCGCCGGCACCGAATCGAACTCAGGCAGGCTCAGCAAGCCGCCCCACACGCCGCTGGGCGGGCGCTGCACCAGCCAGGTCTTGCTGCCTTGGCGCAAGCACAGCCAGGCATTGCTGCGCCGGCTGCGTTTGAGCTTGCGCGAGCGCACCGGAAACGCCAACTCCTGGCCCAGGGCATGCGCCTGGCAGCGCCGGGCCAGCGGGCAGCGGATGCACGCCGGCGCGCGCTGGGTGCACAAGGTGGCCCCCAGGTCCATCAGGCCCTGGGTGTAGGCCGGCATGTCGCGCTGCGGCAGTTCCTGTTGTGCCAGAGTCAGCAGCGCCTGCTCGTGCGCGCGCTCGGCCAGGTCACCATCGAAAGCAAACACCCGGCTCAACAGGCGCTTGACATTGCCATCCAGAATGGCGGCGCGCTCGCCGTAGCAGAACGCCGCAATGGCCGCGGCGGTGGAGGGCCCGATGCCGGGCAATTCCGCCAGCCCCGCACTGCTGCGCGGAAACTGCCCGCCATGCTGCGCCACCACGGCCTGGGCGCAACGGTGCAGGTTGCGCGCGCGGCTGTAGTAGCCCAGGCCGCTCCAGGCGGCCAGCACGTCGTCCAGCGGCGCAGCGGCCAGGCTGGCCACATCCGGGAAGCGCTGCATGAAGCGGGCGTAGTAGCCCAGCACCGTGGTCACCTGGGTCTGTTGCAGCATCACTTCTGACAGCCACACCGGGTAGGGGTCGCTCACCCCCTGCCAGGGCAAGCCGTGGCGGCCGTGCTGCCGCTGCCAGGTGATCACTTGCTGCGCCAGGCTGCGCTGGCGTGGGCTCATCAGGCAAGCGCCGCTATGCACGGCGCTGTTCGCCCTTCGGGCTGAGGCTGGACGTCAGA
>JAYUPO010000554.1:0-6200 GCA_043760085.1 Burkholderiales bacterium | reverse complement strand
GTGGCGAAAGCGAAAACCCGGCTCGGCCTGCGCGCCGGCGCGCAGCAGCAGCCCGGCTTCGAGCAACGTGGCCAGATGCTGTTCAACCCGCGCCGGCGCCAGCGCCGCGCCGCTGTCGTGCACCACGGCCTGCAACAGCTCGGTGCTGAATTCACGCCCCAGCACGGCGCCGATCTGGGCCACGCTGCGGGCTGAGCCAACGCTGTCGAGCCGGGCCATCAGCAGGTCTTGCAGCCGCGCCGGAATGTCTTGCTGGCGCAGCATGCCGCCGGGCTCGGCCGCGGCGCGTGCGGCCATGCGCGCGGACTCCTCCAGAAACAGCGGCACGCCGTCGCCGCGCTGGGCCAACCAGGCCAGCACGTCGGGCGCCAGGCCCGGGGTGTCGGCACACACCTGGCTGACCAGCGCGAAGGCGGCCTCTTCGCCCAGGCCACGCAGGGTGAGGTGGACGCTGCCGGCCGGGGGCTGCCAGGGCAGGGGCAGGCCGCTGCGCGCGCTGGCGATGATCATCAGCGGCAAAGTGCCAGCCTGGGCGGCCAGCCGGGCCAGCAGTTCGGCCGTCGACGGATCGACCCAGTGCACATCGTCGAACGTGATGCACAGCGCTGCGGCCCGCGCCGCGGTGCTGACCAGCGACACCAGCAAGGCCAGCGAGCGCTCGCGCGCGCGCTCGGCGGCGGCCGCCCCGGCGCCGGCATGGCCGGGGTAGAGCAGGGCCAGCAACAGCGACGCTGCTTCGTCATCAAAGCGCCAGGGCGGCCCGCTGAGCAGCGCCGCGACTTTGGTGCGCGCACTGGCGGGCTCGTCGGCTTCGCGCAGGCCGATGAATTCGCGCAGCGCCACCCGCAGCGCCGAGTACGCCGTGGCCGAGCCTTCAGGGGTGCAGCGGCAGTGCAGCACGGCGTGGCCGCCGGCGTGCAGCGCGGCGCGGAATTCGCGCAGAAGCCGCGACTTGCCGATGCCGGCTTCGCCTTGCACCAGCAGCACCTGGCCGGCGCCGGCGCTGGCGCTGGCGCGGCCAAAGCTTTCGAGCAGCAGGCTCAGTTCGGCTTCGCGCCCCAGGAATGCGGCCAGCGCGGGCGGCTCGGCCAGGGCCAAGCGAGCCGGGCCGTCAGCCAGGGGCTCGGCGCGGTAGGCCGACTGCGGGCCGGCAATGCCCTTGAACGACACCGCGTTGAATTCAGGCACCAGCACCAGGGCGCCGGCCAGCAGGGCATCCGCCACCAGCACGCGCGTGCTCTCGGCCACCAACACCGTGCCCGGCGCGGCCGCACTTTGCAGCCGCGCGGCCAGGTGAACCGGCAGCCCAACCGCCTGGCCAGCAGCCACCGCCACCTGGCCGGTGGCCACGCCCACGCGCAACTGCATGCCCAATTCGGCCACCGCCGCCGCCATGCACAGCCCGGCGCGCACGGCCTGGGCGGCCGCGGTTTCGCTGGCCACCGGCAGGCCGAAGTAGGCCATCAGGCCGTCGTCGCCCTGCGGTGCGTCCATCAGCCCGCCATGGCGCTCGATCAGCCCGCGGCAACAGGCATGGAACGCCGCCAGCGCCTGGCTGTAGCGCTCGTTGCCCCACTGCGACATCAGCCGCGTGGAGCCGACCAGGTCGAACGACATGGCGGTGACCTGGCGCAAGCCATCTTCGAACAGCGGGGTGTCGTCCGGGGTGGCGTCCGGGGTGTCGTCCGGGGTCTCGTCATCAGCCGCGCGCGCCAGCCAGGCGTCGCCATACAGGCGCGGCAGGGCGGGCGCGGGCAGCAAGTGTTGGCGCGGTGCTTTGGCCGCGGCCATCGCCATCGCCATCGCCGTCGTTGCCATCGCCATCGCCATCGCCATTGCCACGGCATCAGCCAGGCTGCCGCCTTGGGCCCACAGGCGGCACAGGGCGAGCAGTTCGTCTTCAGCCCCGGCGCCGGGGTCGCGCGGCGCCGCCGCACCCGGTGCCCAAGCCGCCACCCCCGCCGCCTTGGCTGCCAGGGCCCAGGCGCCCCACTGCGCCGCAGCGCCCTGCGGCAAGGCCAGCAGCAGCAAGGCGGCCGGTGTGCCGGCGAGTCCGGCCAGCCACGCCGGCTGGGCCGCGGCGCATTCGCGCAAGTCGATCACCTCGTGGTCTTGCGCCAGGGCCATGAAGGTGGCGTGGTCGGCCAGCAGCGTGGGGTGCACCACCAAGCCCGGCGCCTGGCCGGCCGCCAAGCCGGTGCTGGCCAGGCGCAAGCAGCGGCTCGGGCGCGGCGAATCGGCCGGGCTGAACGCCGGGCCGGGCGCGGCCTGGCCATCGAGCACCTGGCGCAGCACGCAAAAACGTTCACCCAGGCGCGCGCCGGCCAGGCCTGGCGCGCCCAGGGGGCAGGCTTCCCAGGCCAGTGCGTCCAGCGCCAGGGGCAGTTGCAGGTGCAGGCGCGGCGGTTGTGTGCGTGGGTGCGGCCAACGTGCCAACAGCGCGGCCACGCCTGCCGGCAGGGCGGGTTCGCTGCCCAAGGCCTGGGCGCCGTGGCAGAACAGGCCATGCCCGTCGGTGACGAAAGCAGTCAACAGCGAACCCTCAAGATGCAATGTCAGGATCAGCGGCCAGCCGTTTGTGGGCGGTGAAGCGCTGGCCGGGCCGCTTTGCATCTTTGTGGTTTATCGCGAAGGCTACATCCCCATTCTGTATGACGCTTTGCTGCGCCGGCAACGCGAACTAACCATGGCCTGCGTGGGCGCGAAGCGGTGTGCGGGCCGCGCCGCCCCGCCCCGCCTCAGCCGCCGCGCCGGCGCCGCGTCAACGCCGCATACCAGCCCGACACCTTGGTCGGCGCCAGGCGGTACAAGAAGTCGGCCACCTTCGCGTCGCGCCCGATCAGCAGCCGCGGCTGGCCCGATTCGATGGCACCGATGATCGCCAGCGCGGCCTGCTCGGCCGTGGTGCGGGCCAGCCCTTCAAAGTTGCGCGCGAGTTCATCGGCACTGCGCGCCACGCCGGCCAAATCAACAATGCGCGCGTCGCGCACGATGCGCGTGCGAATGCCGCCGGGGTGCACGCACAGCACCTGCACCGGGCTGCCGGCGAGTTCCAGCCGCAACGAATCGCTGAAGCCGCGCACCGCCGCCTTGGCCGCGTGGTACATGCTTTGCGTGGGCACCGACACCATCGCAAAGATGCTGGAGATGTTGACCAGCAGCGCTTGCGGGCGCTGGCGCAGTTGCGGCAGGAAGGCGCGGCAGCCATGCACCACGCCCCAGAAGTTGATGTTCATCAGCCACTGCGCGTCCACCGTGGTGAGGCTTTCAACCGGGCTGACCAATGTGACCCCGGCGTTGTTGACCACGATGTCGGCGCCGCCCAGGCGCAGATGCGCTTCTTCGGCCAGCGCAAAAAGGTCTTGCTCGTTGCCCGTGTCGGTGCGCAAGCCGTGGCAGGTGGCGCCGGCCGCCGCGGCTTCGGCGCAGGCACTGGCCAGGTGTGCTTCATTGATGTCGGCCAACAACAGCCGCGCGCCGCGGCGGGCACATTCCAGGGCCAACGCGCGGCCGATGCCGCTGGCCGCACCGGTGATGACGATGGCCTTGCCGGCGATGTTCATGCCAGTTTCTTCGAACGTTAAGATGCGGGAATCAGCGCGACGCGATCGCCTTGCGAAACTGGTCGAAAGTGTCCTTGATGACCCCCTCTTCGTTGCCCAGGGGGCTGTCGCGGCCCTGGCCGGCCACGAACAGGGTTTCCTGGGTTTCGTAGTCGAACGCGGCCAGCACGAAGACGCGCAAGCGGTACCAAGGATCCGAATTGCCTTGATAGGTCAGGCGCACCACCATCTTGTCGCGCCGCTCGCTGTCTGGCGGCACGTTGCCGGCCTGCACCTTGGCCACGGCCTTGCCGGCGGCGTCGAGCCCGCCGCCGGTATCGAAGCGCAGCGCAGCATGCGCCGCCGCGTCCTTGCTGCGCAAGAACGCCAGCGCCGGCGCCACCTTGATGGCGAAGTTCACGTTCTGCGGCAGCGCGCCGCCGCTGGCCTGGGCCACACGCGCCGGGTTCAGCGTTTGCTGGATCACGCCCAGCACATTGCCTTCGCGGTCGAGCAGCGGCCCGCCCGAATTGCCGGGCTGGATCTCGGCCGAGACCTGCACCTGCTTGGGGTCGTCGCGGATGCCCGCGGTGGCGCTGACCAGGCCCTTGCTCATGCGCGCGCTGTTGCCCAGCAGGCGGCTCAAGGGGTAGCCGATGGTGAAGACGTCTTCGCCCAGGCTGTAGGCCTTTGCCTCGGAGCGAAAGCCCAGCACGGCCGCGCCTTCGGGCAGCGGCTGGCGCAGCTTCAGCAAGGCCAGGTCGGCGGCCTTGTCGGTGTGCAGCAGGTCGGCCAGCATGCGCTTGCCGCCCAGCGTGAGCGTGGCCACGGTGAAGTTGCCCAGCACATGGGCGCAAGTCAGCACATGGCCTTGCGGCGTGATGACGAAGCCCGTGCCTTGCGGCGCATCGACCGGGTTCCTGGCATCGGCCACACTGACCGCAAAACCCATCGCCTTGAACTCGGCCACCGCGCGCGGCACCACGTTGCGGGGATCTTCCTTGGGCGGGATCAGCACGATCTGCTTGTAGCTCTTGAAGCTGCGCGTCTTCACCGCGTCAGACACCTTGTCGTTGTGGATGAGCTGAGTTGATGCGGCGCAGCCTTGCAGCAGCAGCGCCAGCGCGGCGAGCTTGACCAGGTTGAACAGTGCACGCAGGGTCATGATGGTTCAGCCTGGTTGGGCATGGGGCGCGTCAGTGGATGCTTCAGCAGCGGCGCAAAAACGCTGTCGTCCACGCTGATGGCAGCCAGCGGCAGGCGCTGGCCCTTGAGGTGGTCTTCCATGCAGCGCAGCACCAGCGGGCTGCGCATGCGTGCGCCAAGCGCGCGCATCTCGTCGGGCGTGAGCCACAGGGTGCGAACGATGCCGTGGTCAAGCCGCAGGGCGGCGTCGGGCTCGCCGATCAGGCCGGTGTACGCGAAGCGCAGGTAGGTCACATCGTGCCCGGCTTTGCCAGCACGCGCCGGGCGCTGGAAGCGCGACACGTACACGCCCAACAGCGCGCGCGGCTCGAAGCGGCAGGTGGTTTCTTCCAGGCATTCGCGCGCCACCGCGGCGGTGGGTGATTCGCCTTGCTCCAGGTGCCCGGCGGGGTTGTTGAGCATCAGGCCTTCGGGCGTGTGCTCTTCCACCAGCAAGAAGCGCCCGGCGCGTTCAACGATGGCGGCCACGGTGACAGAAGGTTTGAAACGCGGCGCTGTCATCGTTCAATGGTAAACGTGGCTGGAGGAGTTGCCGTGAACCTGTGTAAGCTCGCCGCCCTGGGCGCCGGGTATAACCCCGGCCTCTTTCAAACCACATAACAGCCGAGGAGAACCCCATGCTGATCGGCGTACCGCTGGAAACCGCGGCGGGCGAAACCCGCGTGGCCGTCACGCCCGAGACGGCCAAGAAGCTCAAGGCCCAGGGCCACACCATCCGCGTACAAAGCGAAGCCGGCGTGGCCGCCAGCGCCACCGATGCCGCCTATGTGGCCGCCGGCGCCGAGATCACCGATGCTGCCGGCGCGCTGGGCGCCGAGCTGGTGTTGAAGGTGCGCAGCCCATCAGCCGAAGAATTGCCGTTGATGAAGAACGGCGCCGCCCTGGTGGGCCTGCTCAACCCGTTCGACCAAGAAGGCCTGGCGCGTGTTGCCGCTGCCGGCCTGACAAGTTTTGCGCTCGAAGCCGCGCCGCGCACCACGCGCGCGCAAAGCATGGACGTGCTGAGCAGCCAGGCCAACATCGCCGGCTACAAGGCGGTGATGATCGCGGCCAACGCCTACCAGCGCCTGTTCCCGATGCTGATGACGGCCGCCGGCACCATCAAGGCCGCGCGCGTGGTCATCCTCGGCGTGGGCGTGGCCGGCCTGCAAGCCATCGCCACGGCCAAGCGCCTGGGCGCGGTGATCGAAGCCAGCGACGTGCGGCCCAGCGTGAAAGAGCAGGTCGAATCGCTGGGCGGCAAGTTCATCGACGTGTCGTACGACACGCCCGAGGAAAAGGAAGCCGCCGAAGGCGTGGGCGGCTATGCCAAGCCGATGCCGCAGAGTTGGCTAGACAGGCAGAAGGTGGAGGTGGCCAAGCGCGTGGCCAACGCCGACATCGTGATCTCCACCGCGCTGATCCCCGGCCGCGCCGCACCGGTGCTGATCACCGAAGAGATGGTGAAGAGCA
>JAYUPO010000553.1:0-2503 GCA_043760085.1 Burkholderiales bacterium | reverse complement strand
ACGCGGGCGCGGTAGACCTTGCCGTTGTTCGGGTCGACGATGCTGCCGCCTTCCCAGTGGCCGTCGTCGCCCTTTTTCAAGTCGCGCAAGATCACCATGCCCAGCACGGGTTTGTCCTTGCGGTCATCGCTGCACTTGTCGCACTTGCTGTCCTGTTTGCCCGGGTCGACGATCTTTTCCACCTTGCCGCTGAGCACGCCGCCGGCTTCGCTGATGCGCACGAAAGACTTTTCCTGCTGAGTTTCGTCGTCAATGGTTTTCCACAGGCCGGTGGGTGCGCCCTGCGCGGCGGCCAGGGTTGCGGCCAGCGCGAGCGCGGCCAGGGTGATGAGTGGTTTCATGGCAATCTCCTCAGGGCATTGCTGCCGTCATCAAAACAAGGCTTCGTCCAAAGCCATCAGCGGGCCCAGGCCGCTGCGGCAACTGCGGATCAAGCCCGCAGTTTCAGGCAAGAGCTTGGCAAAGTAAAAGCGCGCGGTTGCCAACTTGGCGGTGTAGAAGACGTCACCGCTGTCTTGCTTGGATAGCGCCACCTTGGCCATGCGTGCCCAGTAGTAGGCAAACACCAGGTGGCCGCAAATGCGCAGATAGTCCACGGCAGCGGCACCCACTTCGTCGGCATTGCCAAAGGCCTTCATGCCAAGCTCAGTGGTGAGCTTGGTGAGCTTTTCGCCCAGCTCGGCCAGGGGGTTCACGAACTCTTGCATCGCCTCGTTCGTGCCTTCGTCCTCCACCAAGGTTTGCACCAGCTTGCCGAACTTCTTCAGCTTCGCGCCGTTGTCGCCCAGCACCTTGCGGCCCAGCAGGTCGAGCGCCTGAACGGTGTTGGTGCCCTCGTAGATCATGTTGATGCGCGCGTCGCGCACAAACTGCTCGATGCCCGATTCGGCAATGTAGCCCGCGCCACCGAACACCTGCATGCAATGCGAGGTGGCGATCCAGCCGTTGTCGGTGAGGAAGGCCTTAACGATCGGGGTGAGCAGGGTCACCAGGTCTTCGGCGTCCTTGCGTTGTTCTTCGTCATCGCTGGACAAATAGGTGTCGATCAGCAGCGCGATGTGCATGGCCAGCGCACGCCCACCCTCGGCATAGGCGCGCGCGGTGAGCAGCATGCGCCGCACATCGGGGTGGACGATGATCTTGTCGGCCGGTAGATCGGGCTGCTTGGGGCCGGAAAGCGCGCGCATCTGGATGCGTTCCTTGGCGTAGGCCGCGGCGTTCTGGTAGGCCACCTCGGTCAGGCCGAGCGACTGGTTGCCCACGCCCAGGCGCGCCGCGTTCATCATCACGAACATCGCCGGCAAACCCTTGTTGGGCTGGCCCACCAGGGTGCCCACGGCGCCTTCGAGCAGGATCTGGCAGGTGGCGTTGCCGTGGATGCCCATCTTCTCTTCGATGCCGCCGCAGTGCAGCGTGTTGCGCGCGCCCAGCGTGCCGTCGGCATTGACCAGGAACTTGGGCACCACGAACAGCGAAATGCCCTTGCTGCCGGCCGGTGCGCCGGGCAGCCGGGCCAGCACCAGGTGGATGATGTTCTCGGCCAGGTCATGCTCGCCGGCGGAGATGAAAATCTTCTGGCCGCTGAGCTTGTAGCTGCCGTCGGCCTGCGGTTCGGCCTTGGTGCGCAGCAGGCCCAGGTCGGTGCCGCAATGCGGCTCGGTCAGGCACATGGTGCCGGTCCATTGGCCGCTGGTGAGCATGGGCAAATACGTGGCCTGCTGTGCGGGCGTGCCATGCGCATGCAGGCAGTTGAAGGCGCTGTGCGACAAGCCCGGGTACATGGCCCAGGCCTGGTTGGCTGAATTCAGCATCTCGTACAGGCATTGGTTCAGCAGCACGGGCAGGCCCTGGCCACCGAACTGGGGGTCGCAACTCAGCGCCGGCCAGCCGCCTTGCACGTACTGGGCATACGCCGCAGCAAAGCCCTTGGGCGTGGTGACGGCATGGGTGGTGGCGTCGAGGGTGCAGCCCTCGCGGTCGCCGCTGTGGTTGAGCGGCGCCAGCACCTCGGCGGCAAACTTGCCGGCTTCTTGCAGCACGGCGTTGACCGTGTCCATGTCGAGCTCGGCGTGGCGCGGCATGCGCTTGAGTTCAGGCATGGCGTCGAGCAATTCGTGCATCACGAACTGCATGTCGCGCAGCGGCGGTGTGTAGTGCGGCATCGGTTTATCTCCCAACCAGGTGGATCAATCGCGGGCCTTGCGCGGGGCGCCGGCCGGTTGAACGCTCGGTTGAACGTTCAGGCACGGGCGCAGCAGGCGCTCGAAGCCGGCGCGGGCGTGCGCCACGGCAGCGGGGCTGCGCAGGAAGCGGGCGTCATGGTGCAGGGCCAGGATCAGGCCATGGGTTTCGAACAGCAGTTGCGCCGCGTCGGTGTCGGCCTGGAGGTGACCGTCTTCAATGGCGATGTGCATGGCGCGGCCGAGCGCGCCGTGCCACGTTTGCACCATGGTCACCAGGGCGTCGCGCACCGGGCCGGGGCGGTCGTCGAACTCGACCGCGC
>JAYUPO010000552.1:0-2514 GCA_043760085.1 Burkholderiales bacterium | reverse complement strand
GCGCTGAGCAGGTCATCAACGAATTGGGCATAGGGTTCGGCGGCATACGTCACGGCGTTGCTCCCAGCGAGGGTCCAGGACAGGCCCACTCGTCGTTGCAAATGCTCGCCGGGCAACCAGCCCGGCTGTGCTTTGCGCCTAGATTGGGCCTGTCCTGGGCCCTCGCTCTGCGTTCGTTCATCTGCCAACTCCCAATGAAAACGGCAGCACCAGGTTCAGCGGATGCGGCTCACCGCGCACGCGTAATTCGAGTTCGATGCGCACCGTGTCGCGCGGCGGCTGGTGTTCGGCGCTCACCTTGGCCGACAGCACCTTTTCGATGCGCGCTTCATCGCGCAGCGCTTGCAGGATGTACAGCTTGATCAGGTTGCGCGTGCGCTCGACGTTCGGCTCGCCAATCAGTTCATGGTGGCGCGAGCCGTACTCGGGGTGGCCCAGCGCGGCCAGCTCGCCCTTGTGCGTCTTGATGCGGTTGGCCAGGGCCTGCTCCAGGTTGGCCAGGCCGTCGGCGCGCTGCACATCGCGATCCACACCGCGGCGCAAGTCAAGCAAATCAGCGTCTTCAAAGAAGCCGCTGCTGCTGGTGTAGCGCAGCAGCAAGTCGCGGCCCAGCAGCGGTGCCAGGCTTTCAGCAGTGCGGGTCGTGCGGGCCATCAAGGTGCCCCCGTGTCGGTGATGTACGGCGCGGCCGGTGGGCCCAGGATGGTGAGCACGCCGGGGCCGGAAGGAATCATGTCGCCCATGCGCACCAGCCCCTGGCCGGCAATCGTGACGCCGCTGGACCCACCCTGGCCGATGGGCAGCGGGTAGGGCACGCCCGACAGCGAATTGATCATCTGGCACAGGCTGCCCACGGTGGCCAGGGGCATGCCGCCGGCGGTGGCCGCGGTTTGCGTGACCACGGTGATGAGGCCGCTGTCCGGCGGCCCGGCCGCGCCCGGGCTCAACAGCACCGCGCAACCGATCGAGACAGGGGAGCCTGGCATGGTGATCTCTTTCGTTAGCTCGTGTTTCAGCTCGGGCTGAACTGCGTCATGCCGGCCAGGCTGATCGACGCGGCCTTGACCTTGGCCGAGCCCTGGCCTTCGAGCGTGACGGCCACGCCCTTGATGGTGACGTTGCCCTGGGCGGTGAGTTCGAGGTTGCCGCTGGCTTCGAACGTGGTGTCGCCCTGGGTCTTGATGGTGAGCTTGGCGCCGGAGGTGATGGTCACGTCGCCGTCCTTGGCGATCGTGACTTCGGTGCTGCCGAGCTTGATCTTCAGGTTTTCATCGTCGGCGGTGAGCGTGACATCGCTGCCCAGGCCGATGTGCAGGCGGCGCAGGCTGGCATCGCCGCCGGCATCCGACGGCTCATAGACCACTTCACCGGCCTTGGCCATGGGCGGCTGCACCTTGGCGTCGTACACCGAGCCCACCACCAGCGGGGCATTCAAGTCGCCGCCGACGAAAACCACCAGCACCGTGTCGTCCACCTGCGGCAGCATGGCCAGGCCCAGGCGGCCCACCAGCACCGGCACGTGTTGCAGTTCAATGCCGGTGGCCGCCAGGCGCACATTGACCTGGTGGTTGGCGTCGCTGGAATCGGCCTCGCGCGCGTGCACGGCGGTGACCACGCCCAGCTCGGGCGCCACGCGCCGAGCCAGTTCGTCGCGAACGATGGCGCGCAGGGTGTCGATCAGCTCGGTCACAGCAAGCCTCCGAGTGCGCCCAAGACGCCGCCGCCGCCTTCACCGCCTTCGACTTGCAAGCGGGTGAGGAACCCGCTGCTCGCATCGAACGTATGGCGCACTGCGCGCACGCGCAACACGCCGGGGGCAACACCCGGCACACCCGTGGCTTCCACCGCATCACCGGGGCGGATACCCGGGCGGCCGAGAATCAACAGTTCGCCACTCACCGCGGCGCGCTCGGCGCGCTTTTGCGTGGCATCGGCCACCGCCTGCGCCGCGTCGCGGGTTGAGAGTGCCGCAGGTAGCCGCGTGGTGGCCGCACCGGCGCCCACCGGGTCGTGCGCCAGCCAGTGCCAGCGCGCCGTGCCCGATTCGCTGGCCGAGCCATAGGCGGCCACTGCGGCGGCCTGCGGCGCGGCATGCAGCGCCAGGTTCCAGTCGAGCAACTCGGCGCCGTAGCGCAACGTTAGAGGTGAGCTGGCGCCGGCCGCGGGCATGAAGCGCAGGCTGCCATCAGGCGCGCTGCCCAGATCAGCCCCCACCAGCCGGGCCAGCGCGCGCAGGTGGCTCCACACCGGGCGGCGGTTGTCAACGTGATAGGCATTGAGCTTCAGGCTGCCCTGGGCTTGATCAATCTTGGCCGAGCCGGCCAGGTCGCGCACGATGTCGGCCACGCTCTGGTTCAGGTAGCTCTGTGATTTGGCCGTGCGGCTCAAGGCCACGGTGGCGGCCAGGCCTTCGATCACCACGGCCTGCGGCGACAGCCGGCGCGCGCTCACTTCACCGGCCCAGACATCTTCTTCGCTGTCGCGCTCGCCCAGCTTGATGCTGAGGGTGGCGCC
>JAYUPO010000551.1:0-6249 GCA_043760085.1 Burkholderiales bacterium | reverse complement strand
GACGACGCCCAGGTCCAGGCGCAGCGCGCGAGTGAGGTAGGCGACGCCGGGCGTGGGCAGCGGCCCGCTGAGCAGCACGTCGACGCCGGCCGAGGCGAAGCCGGCCTCCAGCGCCGACTCGATCATGTAGCCCGAAATGCGCGTGTCCTTGCCGATCACCACCGTGGGCCGCGCGCTGCTGCGTTTGAGCACGCAGCCCACGGCGTGGCCCAGCTTGAGCATGAAGTCGGGCGTGATGGGCGCCTGGCCCACCGTGCCGCGGATGCCGTCGGTACCAAAGAAGCGTCGGGTCATGGCTGCTGGTTCGCTGTCAATGTCGTTGTCGGTGGGTCGCCTTGCAAAGCCTGCCAGACCTTGAGTGCATCCACCGTGACAGCCACATCATGCACGCGCACGATGCGCGCGCCGGCGTGCACGGCGCTCAATGCCGCGGCCAGGCTGGCGGCCGTGCGTTCCTGCACAGGTTTGCCCGTGAGCTGCCCCAAGGTGCGCTTGCGCGACCAGCCGATGAGCAGCGGGTAGCCAAGCGCAAGCAGATCGCTCAGGCGCCTGTGCAGTTCGATGTTTTGGGCGTCGGTCTTGGCGAAGCCGATGCCGGGGTCGAGCACGATGCGCGCGGCGGCCACGCCTGCTGCGCGCACCTGCGCTGCACGTTCGCCCAGGAAGGCCAGCACCTGCGCCACCACGTCGGCGTAGTCGGTCAGCCCGCTCATGGTGCCCGGCTCGCCGCGCAGGTGCAACAGGCACACGCCGGCCTGGGGGTGCGCGCTGACCGCCGCCAGCGCACCGGGGAGGCGCAAGGCGCGCACGTCGTTGATGATGTCCACGCCCAGGCCGAGTGCTTCGCGCATCAACTCAGGCTGGCTCGTATCCAGCGACACCGGCACGCCCAGGCTCAGCGCAGCCCGCAGCACGGGCAGCACCCGCGCGCATTCGTCTTCCAGGCTCACCGGTGTGGCACCCGGGCGCGTGGACTCGCCGCCGATGTCCAATATGTCAGCCCCGGCCTTGACCAACGCCTCGCAATGCGCCGCGGCGTGGGCGGGTGTGTTGTGCGAAGCCCCATCGCTGAACGAATCGGGCGTGATATTGACGATGCCCATCACCCGCGGCCGGCTCAGGTCGACCTGATACCGACTGGTTTGCCAGAAAGGAAGCGCGGGCGGCATGGAATGGAAAACGGGGCACGAAGCCCCGTGTGATGGTTCCTGTGCCGAGCCTAAGCGGGAGCGTGGGCGCCGTCGGGATTCACCGGCGGCGGCGTGGGCCCAGGGCTGCGTGCGGCCGGTGGCGTCCAGTCTTTCGGTGGGCGCGGCGGGCGGCCCTGCATGATGTCTTCGATCTGCTCGCCGTCGATCGTTTCCCACTCAAGCAAGGCTGCGGCCAAGGCGTGCATCTTGTCGGCGTTGCCATCGATCAGCTTGCGCGCGATGCCGTACTGTTCATCGATGATGCGGCGGATTTCTTTGTCCACCGCCTGCATGGTTTCCTCGCTCATGTTGGTGGTCTTGGTGACCGAGCGGCCGAGGAAGACTTCGCCTTCGTTCTCAGCGTAGACCATGATGCCCAGCGCCTCGCTCATGCCGAAGCGCGTGACCATGTCGCGCGCTATTTGCGTGGCGCGTTCGAAGTCGTTGCTGGCGCCGGTGGTCATTTGGTGCATGAACACTTCTTCGGCAATGCGCCCGCCAAAGAGCATGGAAATGCGGCTGAGCATTTGCACCTTGTCGGTGCTGTAGCGGTCTTTCTCGGGCAGCGAAATGGTCACACCCAGGGCGCCACCGCGCGGAATGATGGTCACCTTGTGCACCGGGTCGAGCTTGGGCAACAAGTGGCCAATCAGCGCATGGCCAGCCTCGTGGTAAGCCGTGTTCTTGCGCTCTTCCTCGTCCATGACCATCGACTTGCGCTCGGCGCCCATCATGATCTTGTCCTTGGCCTTTTCGAAGTCGACCATCTCCACCACGCGCGCATTGCGCCGCGCGGCAAACAGGGCCGATTCATTCACCAGGTTGGCCAGATCAGCGCCGCTGAAGCCGGGCGTGCCACGGGCGATGAGGTCGGCGCGCACGTCGGCGCCAATGGGCACCTTGCGCATGTGAACGTTGAGAATCTGCTCGCGCCCACGAATGTCGGGCAGCGTCACGTAGACCTGGCGGTCGAAGCGGCCGGGGCGCAGCAAAGCGGGGTCGAGGATGTCGGGCCGGTTGGTGGCAGCCATCACGATCACACCCACGTTGGTGTCGAAACCGTCCATCTCCACCAGCATCTGGTTCAGCGTTTGCTCGCGCTCGTCGTTGCCACCACCCAGGCCGGCACCACGGTGGCGGCCCACGGCATCGATCTCGTCGATGAAGATGATGCACGGCGCGCTCTTCTTGGCCTGTTCGAACATGTCGCGCACGCGCGCGGCGCCCACGCCAACGAACATTTCAACGAAGTCGGAGCCCGAGATGGTGAAGAACGGCACCTTGGCTTCACCCGCAATGGCCTTGGCCAGCAGCGTCTTGCCGGTCCCGGGAGGGCCGACGAGCAACACGCCACGCGGAATGCGGCCGCCCAGCTTCTGGAACTTCTGCGGGTCTTTCAGGAAGTCAACCAACTCCTTGACCTCTTCCTTGGCTTCGTCGCAGCCCGCCACGTCGGCAAAGGTGGTGGTGTTGTTGGCTTCGTCGAGCATGCGCGCCTTGCTCTTGCCGAAGCTGAAGGCGCCGCCCTTGCCGCCGCCTTGCATCTGGCGCATGAAGTAGATCCACACCCCGATGAGCAGCAGCATCGGCCCCCAGCTGACCAGCAGGCTCATCAACAGCGAAGGCTCTTCGCGCGACTTGACGTCGAACTTCACGCCGTTGGCGATGAGGTCACCCACCAGGCCGCGGTCGAGGTAGGTCGCGGTGCTGCGGATGCGCTTGTCGTCATTCGTGGTGGCGATGATCTCCGTGCTGCCATTGCCTTCTTGCAACAACACCGATTTGATGCGCTTGCTGCGCACTTCGTCGAGGAACTCGGAATAACCGATCTGCGTGCCCTGGGTGGCGCCGCGGTCAAACTGCTTGAAGACGGTGAACAGCACCATGGCGATCACCAACCAGACTGCGACTTTCGAGAACCATTGATTGTTCAAAGCGGCTCCTGTTTACGATGCGTGCCATGACCCGTTTGAACTCGCGGGGCGGATTGCACGCCATATGGGGCTGATTCTAGTTGACGCAAGGCTTGACCCAGGGCAGCGATAAATGCCCGGCCGCCACGCCAAACCCTGGCTTCACCCGGGCAGCTCGGGTTTGTTCTGCGGCGCTTTCAAAACCATGCCAACCAGAAAAGTTTCGGCGGATTTGTCGCGCGACGCCTTGGGTTTGATCGGTTTGACGACCTGAAACGTCTGCTTGAACAGCTTGGCCAACTGGCTGTGCCCGCTGCCGTGAAAGACCTTGCACACCAGCGCGCCGCGCGGCGTGAGGTGCGCCTGGGCGAATTCCACCGCCAGTTCCACCAGGTGCGCCATGCGCGAAGCGTCAGACGCTTCGATGCCCGACAAGTTTGGCGCCATGTCCGACACCACCACATCCACCTTGCGCCCGCCCAGCACCGCCACCAGTTGCGCCAGCACTGCTGCGTCACGGAAGTCGCCCTGGATGAACTGCACGTCTTCAACCGGCTCCACCGGCAACACATCCAGGGCGATGATGCGGCCATTGAGCGCCCCGCTGGCCGCACCGCCGCTGCTCAGCGCGCGCGGCGCCAGGCAGCGGCGCAGGTATTGGCTCCAGGCACCCGGTGCGGCGCCCAGGTCGACCACCACCTGCCCGGGCTTGATCAACCCGAGCGCTTCGTCGATCTCTTTGAGCTTGTAGGCTGCGCGAGCGCGGTAGCCATCGGCCTTGGCCAGCTTTACGTAGGGGTCGTTGATGTGGTCGTTCAGCCAAGCCTTGTTGACTTTTCGGCTCTTGGTCTTGATCTTCATGGCGCACCGATAATACGAAGCATGACAGCCCTAATCTTGAACCCGGCCCAGCGCAAGGAACAACGCGCCCTGGCGCACCACCTGGACCCGGTGGTCCTGGTCGGCGGCGACGGCCTGACCCCCGCCGTGCTGAAGGAAGCCGAGTTGGCCCTGGCCTCGCATGGCCTGATCAAGGTGCGCGTCTTCAACGACGACCGCGATCTGCGCGAAACATTCCTGCAGCAACTGGCCAACGAGTTGAGTGCCGCGCCGATTCAACACATCGGCAAGCTGCTGGTGCTGTGGCGGCCGCTGCCAGACAAACCGCGCGCCGCACCGCGCGAAGACCGGCAAGCCGGCCCGCGAGTGGTGAAACTGCTCACCGTGGCCGGCAGCGCCAACCAGCGCCCGCAGGTGCGCAAGGTGACGATCCTGGGCAACCAGCGCGTCACCGCAGGCGGCTTGATCAAGCGCGGCAAGAAGCGCACCACCACCAGCGTGAAGAAGCGTCAGTCCTGAGCCACGATCACCCGCGAGTACGCGGGAACGCAGCGCTCAGATGTACCTGACCTCGATCACCTCGTAGTGCCGCAGGCCGCCCGGCGCCTGCACCTCGGCCACATCGCCCACTTCCTTGCCGATGAGTGAGCGCGCGATGGGGCTGCTGATCGAGATCAGGCCCAACTTCAGGTCGGCCTCGTCGTCGCCCACGATCTGATAGGTGGCGCGTGTACCCGAGCCTTCGTCCTCGAGTTCGACCGTGGCGCCGAAGACCACGCGGCCATCGGCATTCAGCGTGGCTGGGTCGATGACCTGTGCAGCGGCCAGTTTGCTTTCGATTTCCAGGATGCGGCCTTCGATGAAGCCTTGCTTGTCCTTGGCCGCTTCGTACTCGGCGTTCTCGGACAAATCGCCCTGGGCCCGGGCCTCGCTGATGGCCTGGATCACGGCGTGGCGCTCAACCGTCTTGAGCTTGTGCAGCTCGGCCTTGAGCTTCTCGTTGCCGCGCTTCGTGAGTGGAATGGTCGCCATGTGCAAAACCTGTTGGGTAAAAAGCAAGCCGCCGCGACACACCTGGATGCAGGCACGCGCAGCGGCGGAGGGTTGGTGTCAAGTTTAGCAGCGCCGCTATCGCAGCTTGGCGTGCAGCTCTTGCAGGGTCACGACGCTGAGGTTGCCCTGGTGCTTCATGGCTTCGGTGGCCGCCTCGCAGCCCGCCATGGTGGTGTAGTAGGTGACGCGGTTGGCCAGCGCCGCGGTGCGGATGTGGCGCGAATCAGCAATCGCCGTTCGCGTTTCATCGACCGTGCTGAACACGAGCTGGATGTCGCCGGCCTTGATCAGGTCTGAGATGTGCGGCCGCCCGTCCTTCACCTTGTTCACCACCTGCACGGCCAGCCCCGCCGCGGCAATGGCCTGCGCCGTGCCCTTGGTGGCCAGCACCTTGAAGCCCTGGCGCACGAGTTCGCCGGCCACTTTCACTGCGCGGGCCTTTTCACTGTCTTTCACCGTAATGACCACCGTGCCCGAAGTGGGCAGGCGCGAGCCGGCGCCGAGCTGGCTCTTGAGCATGGCTTCGCCGAAACTGCGGCCCACGCCCATCACCTCGCCGGTGGAACGCATCTCCGGGCCCAGGATGGGATCGACACCCGGAAACTTGTTGAACGGGAACACGGCTTCCTTGACGCTGAAATACGGCGGGATCACTTCGTGCGGCGCCACACCGCCCAGGCCTTTCTGATCTTTCAGGCGCTGGCCAGCCATGCAGCGCGCGGCAATCTTGGCCAGAGCCTGGCCCGTCGCCTTGGAGACGAACGGCACGGTGCGCGAGGCGCGCGGGTTCACTTCAAGCACGAACACCACCGCGGCGTCGCCCTGCCCCTGAATGGCGAACTGCACGTTCATCAGGCCCACCACCTTCAAGGCCTTGGCCATGAGCGTGGTCTGGCGGCGCAGTTCATCCTGCAAGGCCGCCGGCAGTGAGTACGGCGGCAGCGAACAAGCCGAGTCGCCGCTGTGCACGCCGGCCTGTTCGATGTGTTCCATGATGCCGCCGATCATGACGTCAGTGCCGTCGCTGATGCAGTCGACATCGACTTCGATGGCGTCGTCAAGAAAACGATCGAGCAGCACAGGCGACTTTTCCGACACCTTCACCGCCTCGCGCATGTAGCGCTCGAGGTCTTTGTCGCCATGCACGATTTCCATCGCGCGACCGCCCAGCACGTAGCTCGGCCGCACCACCAGCGGGTAGCCAATTTCATGCGCCAGGGCCAGGGCCGCATCTTCGGTGCGCGCCGTGCGAT
>JAYUPO010000550.1:0-6252 GCA_043760085.1 Burkholderiales bacterium | reverse complement strand
GTCTTCTTGGCTATTGGGTCGAATCCGAGCTTGGCTTGTTTCATGGCTGCCATTGTCGCAATGACTAACGTTCCATGTAAGCCGTGTTCACCCTAGGTTTTGCAGGATTTCCCTAAACACCAGGCGCTTGCTCGGTCATTGCCGACCGCCATGCGGATCGCATCGGGGTCGCCACTGGGTCGTTCAGCGAACGTTGTCCCGGCGGAACTCACTGTGCAAGGTCGTGCTGCAACGGGGGCAGACGAACCCGTTGGGCCGCCGCCAGGCCCTCACCGCTGCCTCGCAGCGCTCGGACGTGCCATAGCCATCGAAGAACTCCAGCACGGACAGCCCGCGCTGGTGGTCAGGTCCGCTCATGCGCTGAATCGCGTTGTCAGTTCGCCGGGCAGGCCAGCGGCGTGAGGAACGCCAGGGCCGGCACCGTGTTCCACTGCCGCGGCGCCATCTTGTCGGTGAACTTGCAACCAAAGTTCGGGTGCGCCACGGCAGCCGGGTTCAGCACGTCGTCGCCTGCGGGCTTGACACCGCCTTCCACCCACTTCACCAAATCCTCGAACGTGGTGACCAGCTCGGTGGGCGTGAAGGCGCAGTGGCCGTAGTCGCGCGTGGCGCGCTGCACCAGGTTGTGCGCGTTGCCCTTGGCGGCGGCGCGGCGCGCGTATTCCTGCTGCATGTGGAAGGGCACGAACAGGTCGCCCAGGGTGTGCAGCGTGAGCATGGGGATGCGCAGGTCGCCGGTGGTGGGCGCCACGTTGGCCAGGCCGTTGTTGCGCCGGCCTTGTGGGTCGGCCTTGACGCGCTGCACCAGGCTGTTGAACACGGTCTCCGCGCCGTTGAGGGCCGGGTTGGTGTCGAACTGGTAGGTCACGTCGGTGTTCTGCACCGCCACGCCGGGCGCGCGCGGCAAGGTGCCGTCGCCCTCGCCCAGGCCGAACAGGAAGTCGCCGGCCACGCCGTTCCAGAACATCCAGCCTTGGTCGAACAAGGGCCGCACGCCGCCCGAGCGCAGTTGAATCATCGACTTGAAGTTTTGCCCATTGGCATTCAGCACGAAGGGGAAGGCCGGGCCCAAACCCGCCTTGGTGGCCGGCACGGTGGTGGCGAGGTAGTCGGCACCATAGGGGTAGAGCTTGTTCACGCCCGACAAGGTCTGCGCGCCGACATTGAAGTCGAGGAAGTAGTCGAACAACTCGTAGTCGCCCATCACGCCGCAGATCGGCATGGCGCCGTCATACGAACGCGGCCACTGCTCGGCCACGATGCCGGTGACGTGCCCGCCCATCGACTCGCCGGTGATGTAGGTGCGCCCGGGGTTGCCGACCAAGCCGTTGAACAGCTGCGTCAGCGCATGCGTGTCCTTGGCACCTTGCGAAGGGTCGTAGGCATTGCGGCTGTAGCTTGACGCGGCCCAGGCATAGCCATTGGCGATGAGGAACGGGCGCAGCGGGTGGTCGTCAACCGTCAACTCCAGGCCCGTGCCGCGGTAGCCATGCGCCCACAGCACCAGCTTGCCGTTCCAGTTGGCCGGCACCTCGATGCGGTAGCCCGCGCCGTTGTGCACGCCCCAGAGTTGCTTGGCCGCCTGGCCAGGCAGCGCCGCGAACGGCAGCTTGGTTTGGTCAACGAAATAGGCTGGCGGCGCGGCGGCAGCGGCCTGGGCCAGACACAGGGCCGCAGCGGCGGCGAGCAGAAGTCTCTTCATGGCTTGTCCTTGGATGGTGAGCCCTTGCCAGGGCAGGTGGGTAGGCGGCCTCAGGCAGCCTGCCCGGTGGCGGGAGCGCGTGTGATGTTGCTGGCGCCCGCGGCGCGGCCTTATGCGGGTGAACCCAGGTGCTTACCCCGCGACCAGGGGGTTGCATTGCGCAGCGGTGCCCGGCCGCGCGGGCCCGCCAGGAGCCTGTCGGGCTTGGGGTTGGGCCCGCAGCCAGGCGGGTGCTGTACAACAGCGCCTCCCCTTGCCCCTGGAGCCAGCATGCGCCTTCGCACCCGCCGCCAACTCATCACCTGGGCGCTGGCCGCCGCCGCGCCGCTGGGTGCCTGGGCCCAAACGGCTAACTATCCAGATAAGGCCATTCGCTTCATCGTGCCTTACCCGCCGGGGGGTGGCACCGATGTCATCGCCCGCATCGTGCAGCAGCGCTTCCAGGCCGCGCTGGGCCAGACCATCGTGATCGAGAACAAGGGCGGCGCCGGCGGCTCGGTGGGCACCGAGGTGGCGGCCAAGGCCGCGCCCGATGGCTACACCGTGCTGTTCACGCTCAGCTCGCACACCATCAACCCGGCCATCTTCCCCAAGCTGCCGTTCGACACCGCCAAAGATTTCGAGCCCGTCGGCACCGTGGCCTCGCTGCCGCAGATATTGGTTGCGCACCCGCAGTTCGCCGCCAGCACCGTGGCCGAGCTGACGGAGCTGGCCAGGGCCAAGCCGGGCACAGTGTCGTTCGCCTCGGTGGGCAACGGCTCGCCCGGGCATCTGGCGGGCGAACTGCAGGCGCTGCGCACGGGCATGCCGCTGACCCACATTCCCTACCGCGGCGGCGGCCCGGCGGTGGTTGATGTGATGGGCGGCCAGGTGCCCACGCTGTGGGTGAGCATTCCGGCGGCGGCGCAATTCGTGAAGCAGGGCAAGCTCAAGGCACTGGCGGTGTCCACCGTCAAGCGCAGCGCGGCGTTCCCGAACGTGCCCACCATGCAGGAAGCCGGCGTGGCTGACTTCGAGGTCGACAGTTGGTACGCGATGTTCGTGCCCGCCAAGACACCGCGCGCGGTGATCGAACGGCTGAACAAGGCGCTGAACGAGGTGGTGGCGGATGCCGACATCCGCGACAAGTTGCTGGCCCAGGGCGCCGAAGGCGTTGGCGGCTCACCTGAAGCGTTAGGCAAGGTGGTGGCCGCCGAGCTGCCGAAATGGGCCAAGCTGGCCAAAGACGCGAACATCAAGGCGGATTGAATGGCCACGACGGTGCAATCCAACGACCCGGTTGCCTATGTTGTCAAGGGTGCCGACGCTGCCGTGGCGCAGCTCGTGCAGCGTGCCCGCGCCGCGCAGCGCGTGGCTGAGGGCTACAGCCAGGCCAGGGTCGATGAACTGGTGGCCGCGGCTGGCTGGGCCATTCTTGAACCCGCGCGCAACCAGGCACTGGCCGAGCTGGCGGTGGCCGACACCGGCATCGGCGACGTGGCCGATAAAGTGCGCAAGAACCAGCGCAAGACGCTGGGCCTGCTGCGCGATTTGCACGGGGCCAGGTCAGTGGGTGTGGTGGCCGAGTGGCCCGACAAAGGCCTGGTTGAAATCGCCCGGCCAGTGGGCGTGGTGTGTGCCGTCACGCCCAGCACCAACCCGGCGGCCACGCCGGCCAACAAGATCATCAATGCGCTCAAGGGCCGCAACGCCGTGATCGTGGCGCCTTCGCCCAAGGGTCACAGCACGGCGGCGCGCTTGCTCGAATTCATCCACGCGCAGTTCGACCTGATCGGCGCGCCGCGCGACCTGGTGCAGTTGCTGCCGGCGCCGGTGACCAAGGCCGCCACCGCCGAGCTGATGCGTGCGTGCGACCTGGTGGTGGCCACCGGCTCGCAGGCCAATGTGCGCGCCGCCGCCACCTGCGGCACGCCGGCCTTTGGCGTGGGCGCCGGCAACGTGGCGGGCATCGTGGATGAAAGCGCCGACATGGCCAGCGCGGCCGACCGCATCGTGCGCAGCAAGACCTTCGACAACGCCACCAGTTGCTCGTCAGAGAACAGCCTGGTGCTGGTGGGCGCGGCGTATGCCGCCATGCTGGCAGCGTTGCAGCAGCGCGGCGCCGTGCTGCTGAGCGGCGAAGAGAAGGCGCAACTGCAACGTTTGATGTGGCCGGATGGCAAGCTCGGCGCCGCGGCCACCGGGCAAAGCGCGCGCATGGTGGCGCAGCGTGCCGGGCTGGCCGATGTGGCGGCGCGCAACCCGAACATCCTGCTGGTGGAGGAAAGCGGTTTCGGGCCGGCGCATCCGTTCTCAGGCGAGAAGCTGAGCCCCGTGCTGGCGCTGTATGCAGCCGCCGATTTTGCCCACGCCGTGCACATCGTCGAGCAGGTCTACGCCTACCAAGGCGCCGGCCATTCGGTGGGCCTGCACAGCACGAACCCCGATCACGCGCTGGCCCTGGCGCTGCGCCTGCCGGTGGCGCGCGTGATCGTCGACCAAGCGCATTGCATTGCCACCGGCGGCAGCTTCGACAACGGCTTGCCGTTTTCGCTGTCCATGGGTTGCGGCACCTGGGGCGGCAACAATTTTTCAGACAACATGAACTACCGCCACTACCTGAACATCACCCGCATCTCGCGCCCGATACCCGAGCGCGTTCCCAGCGAAGACGCGCTGTTGGGCAGCTACTTCGCCAAATTCGGCCGGCAATGAACGCGCCGCAGGAATCAGCGCAAACCCCAGCGCAAACCCCAACGCAAACCCCAGCCCAAACCCCACCGCAAACCATTCGCGCGCTGATTGAGCGCCAGGCCGCGGCGCAGCCGCATGCGGTGTACGCCCGCGCCACCGAAAGCATGGCGCAAATCACCTATGGCGGTTTGGCCCAGGGTGGCGCCGAAACCGCTGCGCTGTTGCGTGCACACGGCGTGGTGGTGGGCGACACGGTGGCCGTGGTGATGCCAAATGGCCTGGCCACCTTGCGGCTGCTGCTGGGTGCGCTGCACAGCGCGCGCTGCGTGTGCCCGGTGAACCTGCTGGCGCAACCGGCGCAGATGCGCTATGTGCTGGAGCACAGCGACTGCAAGCTGGTGCTGGCCGCGCCCGAATGGGCCGAGCGGGTGCGCGCTTTGCTGGCCGGCTTGCCGCGCAGCGTGGCCGTGCTGGAAGTCGACCCAGATGCCGCACAGTGGCCCGCACACCAGGCGCCGGCAGCGCAGGCTGACGAACCCGCGCCACAGCCTGGCGACGTGGCGCTGCTGATGTACACCTCGGGCACCACCGGCCAGCCCAAGGGCGTGATGCTCACGCAGGCCAACCTGGCGGCCAATGCCTTGGCCATCGCGCAGGAACACGCACTCACCCCGAATGACCGCGTGCTCGGCGTGTTGCCGCTGTATCACATCAACGCCTTTGCGGTGACCATGCTGGCGCCACTGGCCAGTGGTGGCAGTGTGGCGATGGCACCGCGCTTTTCGGTGGCGCGCTTCTGGGCCCAGGCGCAGGGTGCCGGCTGCACCTGGATCAATGTGGTGCCCACCATCGTGTCGTTCTTGCTCGAAGCGCCGGCACCCGAGCGTCCGTTCGTGCGTGAGGCCTTGGCGGGCATTCGCCTATGCCGCAGTGCTTCGGCGCCCTTGCCGCCGCAGCACCTGCGCGCCTTCGAGCAGCGCTTTGGCATCGGTGTGATCGAGACCATGGGCCTGACCGAAACCGTGGCGCCGGCGTTCAGCAACCCGCTCGATGCGGCGCGGCGCAAGCTCGGCTCGGTCGGCCTGGCCTCGGGTGGCCAGGCGCGGGTGATCGACCGTGATTGCAACCCGTTGCCCGATGGCGCCACGGGCGAAGTCGCCATCCGCGGCGCGCATGTCATGCGCGGCTACTACAAGAACCCGCAGGCCACGGCCGAGGCCTTCACGCCCGACGGCTGGCTGCGTACCGGCGACCTCGGCCACCGTGATGCCGATGGCTTCTTCTTCATCACCGGGCGCATCAAGGAACTCATCATCAAGGGTGGCGAGAACATCGCGCCGCGCGAAATTGACGAAGCCTTGCTGCAGCACCCGGCGGTGCTCGACGCCGCCGCCGTGGGCATTCCTGATGCGCACTACGGCCAGGAGATCATGGCCTGCATCGTGCTGCGTGAAGGTGCGCTGGCCGATGAACCCGCCTTACGCGCGTTCTGTGAGGAACACCTGGGCCGATACAAGACGCCCAAGGTGTTTCGCTTCGTGGCCGAGCTGCCGCGCGGGCCTTCAGGCAAGGTGCAACGGATGAAGTTGCTTGGTGGAGCTTGATGGTTCTTGACGGTCGAGGCGAGCCGAGGGCGTTGGGTGGCCGGCTGGCGAAGATAACGTTCGAGAAGAGCCGCAGCAGAAGGATCAGGCCGGTGGGGCGTGCTGCGTAGCGAAGTAAAGGGGGAGGAGGAGGCCGCCAGGCCGACGACGGAGGACATGAGCGTAGCAGCACGCCCCGCCGGCCTGATCCCGCTCCAACGCAGCCGGCCTGTTCCCACTCCAATGTCGCCGGCTCATTCGTAAGTCACCCCTGCAACCGCGCCTCCGCCTCCC
>JAYUPO010000549.1:0-6261 GCA_043760085.1 Burkholderiales bacterium | reverse complement strand
GCGTACTGGGGTGACTTGCTCACCGAGCACCTCAACCAGCGGCTGGAACAGCAAAGTCAACGCCAGGCCGGGCAGGCTGTGCTGGTGAACCTGGCCTCGCAGGAATACTTCAAGGCCGTGCAGCCGGCGGCGCTGCGGGGCCGGCTCATCGAGTGCGTGTTTGAAGATCAGTCCCCCGGCGCGGGCGGCTACAAGGTGGTGGGCTTCTTTGCCAAACGGGCGCGCGGCATGATGGCGCGCTATGCGGTGCAGCAGCGCCTGGCCCAACCCGAGGGCCTGCGCGAATTCACCGCTGGCGGCTACGCTTACGCCGCGGCCGCGTCCACCGCCCAGCGCTGGGTGTTTCGGCGCCAGCGGGCTTGAACACCAGGCAGCAGGCGCGGCAGAATTTCGCCATGAACACCAAGACCGAATCCTCCGCCACCAGCCAGGCCGTCACCAACGAACTGCGGCAATGGATCCTGGAGCAAGTGGCCAAGGGCTGCCAGCCGCAAGATTTGCTGCGCACCATGCTGGCCGGTGGCTGGGCCGACGCCACCGCGCGCCACGCCCTGCAAACCACCCTGCCCTTGGGCGTGGCCCTGCTGCCGGCCCAGCCGGCCCAGCCCGCCGCCGTGCAACGCCAGCAGGTGCCGCTGCCCGAGCCGGCGTTGGCCGGGGCGGCCAGCGTGATCGTGGTGGACGACCACCCGGTGGCGGTGGTGATGAACCTGAAACACCCGCGGGTGCTGGTGTTTGGCGGGCTGCTCACAGCGGATGAATGCGATGAACTCATCAGCCAGGCCGAGCCACGGCTGGAACGCTCGCAAACCGTGGTCAATGCCACCGGGGGCAGTGAAGTCAACGCAGCACGCACCAGCGACGGCATGTTCTTCGAACGCGGCGAATCGCCGCTCATCCAGCGCATCGAAACGCGAGTGGCAGCCTTGCTGAACTGGCCGCTGGAACGCGGTGAAGGCTTGCAGATCCTGCATTACCGGCCGGGTGCCGAGTACCGGCCGCATTTCGATTACTTCGACCCCGCCCACAGCGGCACGCCCACCATCCTGCAGCGCGGCGGCCAGCGCGTGGGCACGCTGGTGATGTACCTGAACACGCCGGCGCGCGGCGGCGCCACCACCTTCCCCGACGCGGCGCTGGAAGTGGCCGCGATCAAGGGCAATGCGGTGTTCTTCAGCTACGACCGGCCCGACCCCGCCACCCGCACGCTGCACGGCGGCGCACCGGTGCTCGAAGGTGAAAAGTGGGTCGCCACCAAGTGGCTGCGCGAGGGCACGTTTGTCTGAGGCTTTTAGCGCCGCGCGGTCAACCACCTGCAAACCATTGCGTTGTGCCCCAGAGCGCTTTTTGCTCGGTACCCCAAAACGTTTTAGGACTCAACCATGAACAAGCTCATCCTCGCCCTCGCCGCCACCGTGTTCGCCACGGGCGCCTTCGCCCAGACCGCCGCCCCGGCTGCTGCCGCCATCAAGCCGGCCGTGACCGCTGCCGCCCCGGTCGCCGCGCAAGCTGCCGCCCCGTCGGTTGCCGACAAGGCCGCCCCCAAGAAGATGGCCAAGAAGGCCAAGAAGTCGAAGAAGATGGCCAAGAAGGCCTGAATTCAGGTCTGAAGGTCGCCCGCCCGGTGCACTCGGGCTGGCACAGCAAAAAGCCCGGTTCGCTACCGGGCTTTTTGTCGTCTGCGCGACAAGCTCACTGGTCTACCTTCGTGCAGTGCGCGTCGAAGCTGCGGGCGCGGTGTTGAAGACGGCCTGCGCGCCCCGACGCCAAACTTCAAGGCAGCAGCTTGAGGTAGGCCCGAAGTTCTGCCCCGCCCAGTGGCGACAGCCCGTCCAGCAAGTTGGTGCCGTTGTTGCCGAAGGCCACGCTTCGGCCATCGCGCGAAATCAGCACCCAGGCGCGTGCCATTGTTCGACACGCCTGCAAACTGGAAGCCACTGACGTTCGCCAGGCTGCTGAGCAGGGGCGTGACGCGAGTCTGCTGGCCCGTCGCCAGGTTCTTGACCATGATGGCCGGTTCGGTTCCGCTGTTGCCGAACACATCCACCTGCCCGTTGGTGGCATTGGCGATGAAGACCAGTGTGCTGGCGTCAGGCGTGATCGTCAGGCAGGTCAACGTGCGGGAGACGGTTGTCACCGCGCGTGTGACGCCGTTGCCGTTGAAGTTCTTCAGGAAGATGTCGGCGGCGAATGGCCGCACATCGCCGGCCACCAGGGTGTTTGACGACGGGGTGAACAAGACCTTGCCACCATCGGCCGAGACGGCGCAAACATCACCGTCGACCGCCTGGCCGGAGGCACTGGCCGATGCAAGTGCCAGCGTGGCATCCGTGGTCGGGGCGGGCGGCGGCGGGGGTGGCGGCTTGCGGGCTGCGAGGACAGTCGCACGTTCCACGTTGGCACAAGCGGCCGGGTCTTGGTTGGTGGCGTCGTCACCACCACCGCCACCGCAGGCGGCGGTGCCGAGGATCGCGGCCAGCGAGGTAAAAGCCAATGCGAAACGACCTGGTGATGCTTGCACTTGGGATCTCCCGTGTTCAGGCAAAAGCGCCTTCAAAACGATTGTTGAAGACAGGCTCGCTGGTGTCCTCACCAAACGATCAAGACCAGATCACCGAGACGTGAGAAACACGCTCTACCGCTCTTGCGCAGCCGCGGCGCGAGCACGCCGCCCGCTTTCAACCCGACGGGCGACGTGAGCAATGGGTGACGACTTGCGGCGCTGGGTGCCTCAGGATTGCGGGGATGTCCGGGGATGGCGCGCCACGTTGTCGACCCACTCGCGCAGCTGTTCATCCTCGAATTGGTAGAGGCCGCGCTGCGTGCTTTTTGCCAACAAGCCTTTGACCTCGAGCTGTTGCAGGCAGTTGTGGATCGTTGCCGGCGCCGCCGGGCCGGGTTGTGCAATGCGCTGGCCGATGCGCTCGCGGGTCTCGCGTGAGAACAGCTTATGTCCGGCGGCCACCTCCCGCAGCAGGGCCTGCTGCAGCGCCGAGCAGCCGTCGAACTGCTGTTGGAAAGCGAGGTCCGGGCTGTTCCTGGCCTTGAAGGTTTCCAACGCATCCTGCACGCCGGCACCGGGCACATCGGTGATCATGAAGCGGACGAAGTCGATCATCTCGCCCGGCCGGTGTAGCAACTGCTCGAACGCCCAGCCGAGCTCGGCCAGGTCGATCTCACGCCGCGTGATGTCGCGGTAGCGCGCGGCGATGAAGGCGATGAAGTCCTGCCCGAGTACCGGGAAGTCCATGTGCGCGGCCAGCTTGAACGCGGTCTTGCTGTGGTCGCCGACCAGCGACATCAGTTGCGGTTTGGAGGATCCGGTGAAAACCAGCAGCACCGCGCCCGGATGGCTGTTGAAGAGCGCGCGGATGGCCTTCATGGCCTGGTCGCCGGCGCCAGCCTTGCCCAGGGTCTGGGCCTCGTCAAGCATCAGCAGCACCGGCTTGCCAGGCTGAAGGCGCACCAGCTCGGCGAACTGGGTGGCCAGCGCCGCGGCGGGGTCGGCAACAGCGGTCAGTGGGGCCGGCGCGGCCAGGCCCACGTTCACGCCCAACGCGCCGACGCTGGTCACGACCGTGCGGCCCGTGCTGAGCGCCAGGCGGCGCAGTTCGGTGGCCACTGCGGTGTTCACCGCCCCCAAGGGATCCGACTGACCCCAGAGGTCAACGTAGATTGGATTCCAACCCTTGAGCTGGGCGGCTTCCATCAGGTCGTGAGTCAGAAAGTGAGTCTTGCCGACTTGACGGGGACCAAAGATCGCCAGCGGTCGGCGCGGGGCGTCGGCAAGCAGGCCGGTATAGTGGTTTGCGGGTTGGCGGCGCGAGTGGCGCCAGGGGTCAGAGAGGCTCATTTCGCTCATTTTCCATGAAAAAGGAAAATTTCCAAATGAGAGGAAATTGGAGGAAATTCAGCGGTCAGCGGTCAGCGGCCAGCGTGGCGGCGTCCAACGTGCCTGGACGGCGGGGCCCTTCGTGACCGTGAGGCCGGGCAGGCTCACTGGACTACGCGCTGCGCGCTGCGGGATGAGCGCTTGGGCGCGGCCCGGACGCTCACGCGCTGATGCGCGCCCCATGTTGCGGCACCTGCACGGCCCAGCCCAGTTCGTCCTGGATGCGGGTGCGCAGCGTGTCGGCGGCCTCGGGTTCGCCATGCACCACAAAGGTCTGGCGCGGCGGGCGCGGCAGGCGCCGCAACCAGGCGAGCAGTTCGTCGGCATCGGCATGGCCTGAGAAGCCCTGCAACTGGCTGATCTGGGCACGCACCGGCACGTACTCACCATGAATCTTCACTTCAGTGACACCACCCACCAGCTTGGCGCCGCGGCTGCCGCCGACTTGAAAGCCGGCAAACACCACGTGGTGGCGCTCGTCGGGAGCCATGGCCTTGAGGTGATGCAGCACGCGCCCGCCGGTGGCCATGCCGCTGGCTGAAATGATGATGCTGGGGTAGCGCGAGCGCGACAGGCGCATCGACTGCTGCGCCGTGGTGATGACGCGCACGCCGTCGCAAAGCTGCTGCGCTTCACGTGGCGCAATGCGCAGCAGCTTGGCGTGCCGGCGGTACAGCGCCGTGGCCTGCGTGGCCATGGGGCTGTCCAGGAACACCGGCAACTGCTCGGCGATCTGGCCGGCGCGCTTCAGGCGCTGCAACATCAACAACAAGGCCTGCGCGCGGCCCACGGCAAAGGCCGGCAGCAGCACGCTGCCGCCACGCTGGCTGGTCCGGTTGATGATCTCGGCCAGGCGTGCGGCCGCGTCTTCTTGCACATGCACCCGGTTGCCGTAAGTGGATTCGATCATCACCACATCGGCCGACGGCGGCGCTTGGGGCGGCGGCATCAGCAGGTCGGCCTGGCGGCCCAGGTCACCAGAAAAGAGCAACTGGCCGTCTTCGCTGTGCGCCAGGCTCACCGCGCTGGCGCCGAGCAAGTGGCCCACGGGCGTGAACGCCACGCTCACCGGGCCCACCTTCAGGCCGCGCCCGGGCGGCACCGCAACGATCTTGGCCAGCGCCTGCTTGGCGTCGCGCGTGGTGTACAGGGGCAAGGCCTTGTCGTGCTTGCTGGTGTGGTGCCGGTTGGCGCGGCGGGCGTCTTCTTCCTGCAAGTGCGCGCTGTCCAGCAACATCACCTCGGCCAGGTCGCGCGTGGCCGGGGTGGCGTAGATGGGGCCTTTGAAACCGTCGCGCACCAGCGCCGGCAGCCAGCCGCAATGGTCGAGGTGGGCGTGGCTGAGCACCACCGCGTCGGCCGCCAGCAGGCCTGGGCTGGCGGGCAACCAATTGCGCTCGCGGTAGACCTTGAAGCCCTGGAACAACCCGCAGTCGAGCAAGATGCTGCGCCCGCCGATGTGCACCAGGTGGCGCGAGCCGGTCACCGTGTCGGCCGCGCCGAGGAAGTCGATTTCCATGGTCATGCCTGGCCCAAGGTGTGCAACTCGGCCGATTCAATGCGCCACACCCCGGCTCGCGCCTGCGCCACGGCGCGCACCAGGGCGCGGGCCACGGTGGCCGCCGCAATCGGGCGCAAGGCCGGCGGCAACAGCGGGCGCAGCGGCGCGCTGATCCATTGCCCCAGGCGTTCGCCAACGCGCAGCGGTTGGCCCAGCGCGCCGCGGTCACCCACGATCAGCGACGGGCGCGCGATCACCACGCTGGTGAAACCCAACGCCGCCACAGCGGCTTCCATTTCGCCCTTGACGCGGTTGTAGAACACGCGCGAATGAGCGTCGTCACCGAGCGCTGAGACCACCGCGAAACACGGCGCACCCGCCTGGCGTGCGGCCTGTGCATAGGCCAGCACGGCGTCGACATCCACGGCGCGAAACGCCGCCTGCGAGCCGGCCACCTTGATGGTCGTGCCCAGCGCGCAATACGCCGCCACCGGCGGTGGCAGCGCGCCGGCATCAAGCCGGGCGAAGTCCACCACGTGCTGGTGCACGCCGGCTTCGTGCAAAGCGGCCGCGGGCTTGCGCACCAGCGCGTGCAGCGCGGGCTCGCGCCCCGCCGCGGTCAGCGCGCTGCCTTGGAGCAGAGGTATCAAGGCCCGGCCCACCAAGCCGGTGGCCCCGGCAATCCAGATGCAGGGTGATGGGGTGGTCACGCCGCGCAGTCTAGGCCTGCGCGGACGGACCCCAAGCCGCTCAGCGCTTCAGCGCTTCAGCGCTTCAGCGCTTCAGCGCTTCAGCGCTTGGGCCCTTGCGGGCCGCGCGCGGGCGGGCGTGACCCGGGGCGCGCAGGCGCCGCGCCCGGGCGTGCTGG
>JAYUPO010000548.1:0-6265 GCA_043760085.1 Burkholderiales bacterium | reverse complement strand
CTTCGGCCTCGGTGTAGCCCAGGGTGTTGAACAGGTTGTTCACGCCCAGCGAGACCACCATGTTGCGGCTGAACTCGTAATTGGCAAAGGCGTTCACGCTGGCAAAGGCCGGCAGCACGACCACGTTGTCGTCTTGCGCATAAGACTTCGTCGTGCCGACGATGGACGCGCCAACTTCCAGGGGCCCGAACGCATAGCTCGGCGCAACCTGGTAGATCAGGTTGGCCTGGCGGCGCGGGGTCTTGCCGTCGTTTGCGCCCGAGGTGATGTGGGCGTTGGTCAGCGTGGCGCCACCGGCCACGCGCAGGCTGCCAAAGTTCAGCGCCAGTTCGGCCTCGATGCCCTTGGCGTCGTACGAGTTGCTCTTCACCGTGCGCGTGGTCAGCTCGTAGCCCGCACCTTCCTTGGTCTTGGCGAAGAAGGCGGTGACGAAGGCGCTCAGCCCGGTTTGGCGGTACTTCAAACCACCCTCGATCTGATCGACTTCGTTCTTCGGGTACGGCGCGCGGCCGGTGTTGACGTCGGCATCCCACACCACGCGGTCTGGCGACTTCCATGAAGCACCGCGGCTGGCGCGCGCAAAGGCCGCCATGTTGCGGTTGAACTCGAAGTTGGCGCCCAGCGAAAACGAGGTGGCTTGGGTGGTGTAGCCGATGGTGGTGACGCTGGTGGGGTTCCAGTTGTTGCCACTGGCGGCGTCGCCGAACTTTTGCGTGCCCGTGCCGCGCTGCTTGTCATGCCGCACGCTGCCGTCAACGCTCAAAGGGCCTTGCTCGAAAGTCACCGCGGCATAGGGCGCAACGGCCGTGACGCGCACGTCGATGGCGCGGAAGCAGCAGCCGCCCCAGGTGGTGGTGGCGTCGCCCACCGGGCCGGTGGTGGCCGCGCCGGTGTTGGTGTACAGGCCCGGGTTGTTGCCCGTCAAACCGACGTTGTAGCGGTTCCAGTACCAGGTTTGCGCCACGTTTTGAATGCCGCCGAACAGGCCGCCAGTGAGCGTGAGCTTGCTGCCCGCGGCCAGGGCCATTTCCTTTTGTAGCCGCACGTCGTTGAAGACGTTGCCCATGTCGTCGAGCGAGGTGTTGAAGATGTGGGCCGAGAACACCGGCGTGCTGCCGGTGTAGCGGTTGGCGCCGTTGGCGGCGTCGGTGGCGGCCGCGCCGGCCGGGAAGACGCCGATGAAGCGCCCGCCGATCGCGCTCTTGCGGAAGCGCTCGGTCAGTTGCAGGCCGTCACCCAGGTTGAATTGGGCTTCGATGCCCACCGAGTTGACACTCACGCTCAGCCCGTCAGCCGGGTTGGTGGCCACACGGTTGCCGTTCTTGTCGACCACCGTGTCGATGCCGAAGTTGGAGCCCACGAAGAACGCGGTGCGCGGGTCGATGCCGGCAATGGCCTTGATCTCGCTGCCCACCGCGGTGACGGGCACCGGCAGGTAGGTGGGCGTGCTGTCGTTCAGGCTCTTGACGCTGACGCGGATGTAGCTGCCGCGGTCGAGTTCCTTGGTGACCGAGGCACGGAACTGGCCGCCGTTTTCCAGCGTGACGTTGGTGTTGCGCGTGCCTTCGCCCAGGCGATAGAAGCCGCCGAATTGGAACGTCAGGCCGTCGCCGAGCTTGCCGCCGTAGGCGAAGTCGGTGCGCAACTGGCGATGGTCCAGCCCCAGGCTGATGCCCACGGCGCCGCCGGCCAGCTTGCCGGTCTTGCTGCGGAAGTTGACGATGGCGCCCGGCGCGTTGGTGGCCAGGGTGGACGATGAGCCGCCGCGAATGACATCGAGCGTATCGGTCATGTAGTCGGCGCGAACAAACTGGTCGGCGGTGGCGAACGAGATGTCGCCGATCAGCAGCACCGGCAGGCCGTCTTCCTGCAACTGCACATAGCGGCCACCTCCATCGGACATCGGCAAGCCACGCACGCCCAGGTTGGCATTGCCTTCACCGCCGCTGGATTCAGCGCGCAGGCCCGGCACGGTGCGCAGCACTTCGGTGGCACTGGCGGCGCCTGAGTTTTGCAGTTGGTCGGCGTCGAGCGTGCTGACCGACACGCTTTGCTTCATCTTGCTGCGCGCCGTGGCCGTGCCGGTGATGACCACGCGGTCGAGCTTGAGGCCATCGCCGGCGGTCTCGGCGGCCGGGGCCGCGGTCTGGGCATGGGCCATGCCGATCTGCAGGGCAGCCAGGGCCGCGGCAAGGGCCACGGGGCGCGGATGAGCAGTGAATGTCATGCTGGGTTCCTTGGGGTTGGATGAGGGCGAATGAGGCAATGGGCAATGGGCAATGGGCAAGTCACGATGATCCAGGCCAACGGGGCTTGCGCCGCAGCCGCGACGTGGCGCGTGCTGCCCTGAAAGCAGTGCCAACTGTAGAAAATCGTGCAATCGTTTGCATTTAGGGGAAACCCGGCTTTGCTGCAATCGTTGCCAAACTGCCGCATTGGCGCCACACCCCATGTGAGAATCGGGATCACGTCCTTGCGCCAGGGGTACCCTGCGCTGCCCCAGCCTCATGCCCACGCCCAGCCCCGACCCCGCCGAGAAAAGTGAAGCGACGCCGCCGCGGCGCATGCAAATGGCCGACGTGGCCCGCCTGGCCGGCGTATCGGTTTCCACCGTCTCGCGTGCCTTGTCGGGCAGTGCGCTGATCAACCCCGAAACCCGCGACCGCATCACCGAGTTGGCGCGCTCGTTGAACTACACCATCAACGTTGGCGCGCAGAACCTGCGGCTGCGCCAGAACCGCACTGTGGCGTTGGTGATTCCGCTGGACACAGCCAACCGCCAGCACATCAGCGACCCGTTCTTCCTGGCCTTGATGGGCACCATCGCCGATGCGCTCACCGACAGCGGCTTCGATGTGCTGCTGTCGCGCGTAGACGCGCAGCGCCTGGACCATGCGGCCAGCCTGTTCGACACCGGCCGCGCCGTGGGCGTGCTGATCATCGGCCAGTGGCATCACCATGACCAGCTCAATGCGCTGGCGCAGCGCGGCGTGCCGCTGGTGGTGTGGGGCGCCCAGTTGCCGGGCCAGCAGTACTGCACGGTGGGCAGCGACAACGAAACCGGCGGCGGCCTGGCCACCGCGCATTTGCTCAGCCAAGGTTGCCGGCGCATCTTGTTCCTGGGTGACACGGCCTTGCCTGAAGTGGCGCGCCGCCATGCCGGCTTTGCGCAGGCGTTGCGCAGCGCCGGCGTGCCGCACAGCCCCGCGCTGGAACTCAAGGTGCCGTTCGCCACTAACCTGGCGCGGCCCAGCATCGAAGCGCGCATCCGGCACGGCGAGCCTTTCGACGGCGTGTTCGCCTGCTCCGACCTGCTGGCCATGACCACCATCAACGCCCTGCGCGCCGCCGGCCGCAGCGTGCCCGACGACCTGCCCGTGGTGGGCTATGACGACGTTGAACTGGCGCGTCACCTGCATCCGTCACTGACCACCGTGCGCCAGTCGATCGACCAGGCCGGCGTCACCATGGTCGACGCGCTGATGCGCATCACCGCCGGCGAGCGGGTCAGCCCGATCCAGTTGCCCACCGAACTGGTGCAGCGCGAAAGCAGTCGCGTGGTCAAGCCGCCCGCGGCCGGGCCAGGCCGCTGAGTCGCGCAGGCTTGAACCTGCCGGCCCTGCTGGCGGCCGGGTCATTGAAATATGTATTTCAATGTTTGTGGCATATATTTCATGCCAACCATTTCGCAACATGTGGGCCGCCCTGTTCATCACCCTGCCAACGCAACCCAATGCGGTCCGCCTGCGCATCTGGCGCGGCCTGAAGGCGCTGGGCTGCGCGCCGCTGCGCGACGGCACCTACCTGCTGCCGGCCGACCAGGCTGCCGGCTTTGACGCCCTGGCCGAAGAAGCGCGCCAGCACGGCGGTACAGCCACCGTGCTGGCGCTGGCGCCGCGCAGTGAACAGCAACAGGCCGAGGTGCTGGCCCTGTTCGACCGCAGCGCAGCCTATGGCGAGTGGCGCGCCACGGTGCAGGCCCTGACGCGCGACTTGCCCCGCCTGGCCGAGAGCGATGCGCGCAAGCGCGTGCGCGGTGTGGCCGACGCACTGGAAGCGCTGCGCCAGACCGACCATTACCCCGGCCCGGCCAGTGCGCAGGCCCGCATCGAGCTTGACGCCTTGCGCGGCGCCTTCGATGCGCACTTCTCCAAAGGCGAGCCCAAGGCGCGCGCGCCGCGTGGCATCGCGCGGCTCATTGCGGGCCCGTTCAAGAACCGGCACTGGGCCACACGCGCGCGGCCCTGGGTGGATCGGCTGGCCTGCGGCTGGCTGATCCGCCGCTTCATCGACCCCAATGCGCAGTTCGTCTGGCTGCAAGAAGGCTGCGCCGCCCCGCGCCACGCCATCGGCTTTGACTACGACGGTGCGCGCTTCAGCCACGTGGGCGCGCGCGTCACCTTTGAGGTGCTGCTGCACAGCTTTGCACTGGAAGCAGATGCCGCCTTGCAGCGCATTGCCGCGGCCGTGCATTGCCTCGATGTCGGCGGCATGCCCGTGCCCGAAGCCAGCGGCCTGGAACAGGTGCTGGCGGGTTTGCGCGAGCTGCACGCCGATGACGACGCCTTGCTGCAGGCCGCCGCCGCCGTGTTCGATGCCTTGTACGCCGCCCCCGCAGCCACAACACGATGAACACTGATCAAGCCCCCCCAGCCGTGAGCTTTGCGCAGGCCCTGCGCTTTTGGCTCAAGCTGGGGTGCATCAGCTTCGGTGGCCCGGCCGGGCAGATTGCCATCATGCACACCGAACTGGTGGAGCGCCGGCGCTGGCTCAGCGAGCAGCGCTTCTTGCATGCGCTGAACTACTGCATGCTGCTGCCCGGGCCCGAGGCGCAGCAACTGGCCACCTACATCGGCTGGTTGATGCACCGCACCTGGGGTGGCATCGTGGCCGGCGCGCTGTTCGTGCTGCCGTCATTGTTCCTTTTGATCTTGCTGTCATGGGTCTACCTGCGCTTTGGCGAGTTGCCCGTGGTGGCCGGCATCTTCTATGGCCTGAAGCCCGCGGTCACGGCGCTGGTGCTGCATGCCGCGCACCGCATCGGCACGCGGGCGCTGAAGAACCGCTGGATGTGGGCCATCGCCGGCGCCGCCTTTGTCGCCATCTTTGTCTTCGATACGCCGTTCCCGCTGATCGTCATCGCCGCGGCACTGGCGGGGCACTTCGGCGCCCGGCGCTGGCCGGCGGTGTTTGCGCTGGGCGGTGGCCACGGCGCGGCGCAAAGGCACTACGGCGCGGCGCTGATCGATGACCACACCCCCACCCCGCCCCACGCTGTGTTCTCGCGCTCGCGCTTGTTCAAGGTGCTGGGCATCGGCCTGGGCCTGTGGGCCGTGACCATGGCCGCGCTGGTTCTTAACCAGGGTCTGCACGCCACGCTCACGCAGATGGGCTGGTTCTTCACCAAGGCGGCGTTGCTCACCTTTGGCGGCGCCTACGCGGTGCTGCCGTATGTGTACCAAGGCGCCGTCGAGCAGCATCAGTGGCTCAGCGGCGCGCAAATGATGGACGGCCTGGCCCTGGGCGAAACCACGCCCGGCCCGCTGATCATGGTGGTGGCGTTCGTGGGTTTTCTGGGCGGCTGGCTGAAGGCCGTGCTGGGCCCCGATTCACTCTTCCTGGGCGCGGCGCTGGCGGCCGCGGTGGCCACCTGGTTCACCTTCCTGCCCTCGTTCGTCTTCATCCTCGCCGGCGGGCCGGTGGTCGAGGCCACGCACGGCAAGCTGGGCTTCACGGCGCCGCTGTCGGCCATCACCGCGGGGGTGGTGGGCGTGATCCTCAACCTGGCCTTGTTCTTCGCTTATCACGTGCTGTGGCCACAGGGCTTTGCCGGCCGCTTCGACGCGGTGTCAGCCCTGATCGCCGTGGCCGCCGCGGTGGCGCTGTTTCGCTTCAAGGTCGGTGTCATCCCCCTGCTTGGCGTCTGCGCCGCCGCCGGGCTGGCCGTTCAACTGGCGCGTTAGGCAACGCTGAAAAGTCGGAGTAGGAATGCCAGTCACCCAGCACCCCCTCCACAGATCCGTACGTGCGGCATTACCGCATACGGCTCCTGCCTTGGGTCGTGACGATCAGACGCTGGTTCGGGTACGGGTGGCAGATGCGTGGGGATGGCAACCAGTGAGCGACGATCTTGTGCATGCGCTTCCAGCTCAGGTGTTTGGCCTGGCTGCGGCGGCACAGCGTGCGATGCCACAGCCTGCCCACCTGGAATCGGAAGGCCTGCACACGCGCCCCGTTGCAGGGCACGGCGAAGTAGCGTCCATGA
>JAYUPO010000547.1:0-2534 GCA_043760085.1 Burkholderiales bacterium | reverse complement strand
GCCGACATCGACAGCGCCGTGGAAGGCGCCATGGTCAGCAAGTATCGCAACGCCGGCCAGACCTGCGTCTGTGCCAACCGCTTGTATGCACAAGCCGGCGTGTACGACGCCTTCGTGGCCCGCCTGGCCGAAAAGGCGCAAGGCATTCGCGTGGGCAACGGCTTTGAAGCGGGCGTGACGCAAGGCCCGCTGATCGACTCCGCGGCCATGGCCAAGGTGGAGGCGCATGTGGCCGATGCCTTGGCCAAGGGCGCGCGCGTGGTGACAGGCGGCGCGCGCAGCGGCGAGCGCTTTTTCACCCCCACCGTGCTGGCCGACGTGACCCCGGCCATGTTGTGCGCGCGCGAAGAAACCTTTGGCCCGGTGGCGCCGGTGTTTCGCTTCAACACCGAAGCCGAGGTGATCGAGCTGGCCAACGCCACCGAATACGGCCTGGCCAGCTACTTCTACTGCCGCGACGTGGGCCGAATCTTTCGCGTGGCCGAGGCGCTGGAATACGGCATGGTGGGCATCAACACGGGCTTGATCTCATCGGCCGAAGTGCCGTTCGGCGGCGTCAAGCAATCGGGCCTCGGGCGCGAGGGCTCGCACCTGGGCATGGACGACTACGTTGAGGTGAAGTACCTGTGCCTGGGGGATGTGCTGAAGTAGCGGGTTGAATTGGCGTACTGACGTGGCGTACTGACGTGGCGTACTGACGTGGCGTCATGACGTGGCGTCATGACGTGCCGCACTGAAGTGGCCGCGCTCGCGTCTAACCGTTGAGTTCACTGGGCACGCCAATGACCCCGCTCATTGGCCCGGCGGTCCTTCATCATTGGCCGCCGCCGGCGTGCCGCGTTCAACCCGGTTGACGAAGCCCACCCGGCCCTCGGCGCTGGCCGTGCTGGCCTGGCCCAGGGCGCAGTGCAGCAAGGTGTTGGTGTCTTTGCCATGCTCGGGGTACAGGGCCAGGCCGGCGCTCACTGCCAGCGCCAGGTCGTTGCCGGCCACGCTGAAGGGTTGGCGCAGGGCCGCGGCCAGCTTGGCCAGCACGCGCGCGCCGTCGCCCGCCGCGTCGATCCAGCCCAGCAGCACGGCAAAGGTGTCTGCCCCCAGCGCGGCCACCACGTCGCTGGCGCGCAGGCCGGCGCGCAGGCGCACAGCGGCTTTGCGGCGCAGCACGTTGGCGGCTTCGCTGCCCAGTTGCGCCTCGACGGTGGCCAGGCCCTCGATGCGCAGCACCAGCAAGGCCATGGGCGCCGGCTCGCGTTCGCGCAGCGCCAGCAGGTGGCTCATGTGTTCAAGCATTTGCAGGTGGTTGGGCAGGCCGGTGCCCAGATCAGTGGCGAAGGCCTTGCGGGCCGACCGCTCCAGCCTCTTGCGCAGCACGCTCAGCGCGAGCGCGCGGGCCAGGTTGGCCGGCGTCGCTTCATGCTCACCCAGCACATCTTGCGCACCCAGTTGCAGCAGTTGCAGGGCCAGCTCGGGCGCTGGCCCCGCCACCACCGCCACCACGGCCGTTTCCAGCACAGCGTGCGACCACGCGGCCCAATGCAGCAGCGCATCGGTGGCCAGGCCGGCGCCCAGGTGCACCAGCAAGGCGTCATGGGGCTGTTCGTTCAGGGCTTGAGCGGCCGCATCCAGCTGCGCCGCTGCGCTGACCACGAAGGGGCCAAAGGGCGCAGTGGAGAGATCGGGCGCCGGGGCCCCGAGACAGAGGATTCGCAGGGGCGGCTTCATGCAGAGGGTGCGCCGGTTTGCCCACGACACGCTGCGTCGCCGCGGTCTTGCGCGAGGCCATTAGGTACAGGCTGCGCAAACTGAAAAGGTGGAGCGGGCGAAGGGAATCGAACCCTCGTCTTAAGCTTGGGAAGCTTCAGCTCTGCCATTGAGCTACGCCCGCATGAACCTGCCTGCGCAGGTGGGCGCGAAGGATACAACAGGCTTGTGCGAACACGGCCCGGGGCCCGGCTAGCATCCCGCCCCTCTTGCACCATGACAGCACCCTCGCCCTCACCCCACCACCGCCACGTGCGCAGCTTCGTGCTGCGCGCCGGGCGCAGCGGCAGCGGGCAGGCGCGCGCGCTGGCCGAACTGGGGCCACGCTTCGTGTTGCCCTTCACTCAAGCCCTGCCCGAATGGGATGCCGTGTTCGGCCGCAGCGCGCCGCGCGTGCTGGAAATCGGCTTCGGCATGGGGGCCGCCACGGCGGCCATGGCGCAAGTGCAACCCGAGTTCGATTTCATCGGCGTCGAGGTTCACCCGCCTGGTGTCGGCGCGCTGCTGCAGCGCATCGAGACGATGCAGTTGACCAACTTGCGCATCGTCCAGCATGACGCCGTGCCGGTGCTCGAACACATGCTTGCGCCGGCCAGCCTGCATGCCATCCGCATCTATTTTCCCGACCCTTGGCCGAAGAAGCGCCACCACAAGCGCCGGCTCATCCAACCGGCTTTCGTGGCCGCCCTGGCCAGCCGTTTGCAATCCGGCGGCACCTTGCACTGCGCCACCGACTGGCAGCCCTATGCGCAGCAAATGCTCGATGTGCTGGG
>JAYUPO010000546.1:0-2535 GCA_043760085.1 Burkholderiales bacterium | reverse complement strand
CGCTGATGATCATGTCCACCGTGCCGAGCAGCATGCCCTGGTTGATGTCGGTTTCCTTGCCCAGCGAGCTGGCGGGGAAGACCTGGATCTCGAACTTGCCGGCGGTGCGCTTCTTGATCTCTTCAGCCGCCCAGACGCTTTGCGTGTGATAAGGCTCGCTGGTCTCGTACACGTGGGCCCACTTCAGTTTGGTTTGGGCCAGGGCGGGAGCGGCGAGCAGCGCGGCGGCGGTGAGAGCGAGAAGGGGTGCGAACAGGGTCTTGAAAGTGCGGCGTTTCATGGGGTGACTCCGGTGGTGAACAGGTGGTACAAAGATAGGCTTCGAACTTGGCCGATGCACGGCTGCGCGGGTGCCAACGCTTGAATTCAGCCACGCCCCACAAAGGGCATTTTGGTGGCCATGACGGTGGCGAACAGGATGTTGGCAGAAAGCGGCAAGCGCGCCATGGTCATGAAGGTGTCCACCACGGCCTGCACATCCATGCGCGGCTCGGGCCGCACGCTGCCGTCGGCCTGCGGCACGCCGTTCACCATGCGCGCCGTCATCTCGCTGGCGGCGTTGCCGATGTCGATCTGGCCCACGGCAATGTCGAACGGCCGGCCATCGAGCGCCGCGGTTTTTGTCAGGCCGGTGACCGCGTGCTTGGTGGCGGTGTAGGCGATCGAGCCCGGCCGCGGTGCGTGCGCCGAGATCGAGCCGTTGTTGATGATGCGCCCGCCCTGTGGCGATTGTTCGCGCATCAGTTTGAAAGCCAGTGACAGGCAATAGAACACGCCGTTCAAGTTGACATCGACGATGCGGCGCCAGTCTTCGCCGCTCACCATATCGGGCGTGGTGGAACCCAGGCCGCCGCCGGCGTTGTTGAACAGCAGATCCAGGCGCCCGAATCGTTGGCGCACGGTGTTGAAGGCGGCGGTGACCTGTTCTTCGCGGCCCACGTCGCAGGGTAGAGCGATGCCACTGGCACCGTTGGCGCCGGCGGCCGACAGGGTGGCTTGCAGCGCATCAGCACGGCGGCCCAGCAGCCCGACTTGCCAGCCTTCGCTCAGCAAGGCCAAGGCACAGGCTTGGCCGATGCCGCTGCCGGCGCCGGTGACGAGGGCGAATTTGGATGCGCTCATGTCAATGGTTGTCCTTGGGAACGGCGGACCCACGCTGGCCGCGCAGGAAGTCGAGGTCGCAGCCTTCGTCGGCCTGCAACACATGGTCGATGTAGAGCTTCCAGTAGCCGCTGGCCATGGCCGGCGCAGGCGCCTGCCATGCGGCCAGGCGGCGCGCCAGCTCGGCGTCGTCCACATGCAGGTGCAGCTTGCGCGCGGCCACATCGAGCGTAATGAGATCACCGTTGTGCACCACGGCCAGCGGCCCGCCCGCAGCGGCCTCGGGCGTGGTGTGCAGCACCACCGTGCCGTAGGCGGTGCCGCTCATGCGCGCATCGCTGATGCGCACCATGTCGGTGATGCCCTTGCGCAGCACCTTGGGCGGCAGCGGCATGTTGCCCACCTCGGCCATGCCGGGGTAGCCCTTGGGGCCGCAGTTCTTCAGCACCAGGATGCAGGTTTCATCGACATCCAGGCTTTCATCGTCGATGCGTGCATGAAAGTCATCTGAATCGTTGAACACCACGGCACGGCCGGTGTGCTGCATCAGCGCCGGCGTGGCCGCGCTGGGTTTGATCACAGCCCCGCGCGGCGCCAGGTTGCCGCGTAGCACGGCGATGCCCGCATTCGCCTTGAACGGCGCCGCAAAGGGCTTGATGACATCGGCATTGAAGGTCTGCGCCTGCGCAATGTTCTGGCCCATCGTCAAGCCACTCACCGTGAGCACGTCTTTGTGCAGCAGGTGTTCAATTTGCTTCAGCACCGCGGGCAGGCCGCCGGCATAGCAGAAGTCTTCCATCAAGTACTGGCCGCTGGGTTGCAGGTTCACCAGGCAGGGCAAGGTGCTGGCGAGTTTGTCGAAGTCGTCGATCGTGAGCGGCACACCCACGCGCCCGGCAATGGCGATCAAGTTGATGACGGCATTCGTGCTGCCGCCAATGGCGGCCAAGGTGCGGATGGCGTTTTCAAAGGCTTCGCGGGTGAGGATGTGCGACAGCCGCACATCGTCTTTCACCAGCTGCACGATGCGCCGGCCGGCTTCGCGGGCGATCACGTTGCGCCGGCCATCCACAGCCGGGTAGGCCGCATTGCCGGGCAGGCCCACGCCCAGGGCTTCGACCATGCTGGCCATGGTGCTGGCCGTGCCCATGGTCATGCAATGGCCGTGGCTGCGGTGCATGCAGCTTTCGGCCTCGAAGAAATCAGCCAGCTTCATGGTGCCGGCGCGCACCTGTTCGCTCATGCTCCACACGCCGGTGCCCGAGCCCAGCTCTTGCCCGCGGAACTTGCCGCTGAGCATGGGCCCGCCGCTGACGCCGATGGTCGGCAGGTCGGCGCTGGCCGCGCCCATCAGCAGTGCGGGCGTGGTCTTGTCGCAGCCCATCAGCAGCACACGCCATCGATCGGGTTGCCGCGAATGCTTTCTTCCACGTC
>JAYUPO010000545.1:0-6315 GCA_043760085.1 Burkholderiales bacterium | reverse complement strand
TGGATGCCCTCGATCACGGTTTCAGACAGCGCCGTGCGCATGCGCGCCAGCGCCTGCTCGCGCGTATCGCCATGGACGATGATCTTGCCGATCATCGAGTCGTAGTTCGGCGGCACCATGTAGTTGGTGTAGGCGTGCGAGTCCACGCGCACGCCGGGCCCGCCCGGTGGGTGCCACATCGTGATGCGGCCCGGCGACGGCGTGAACTTGTACGGGTCTTCGGCATTGATGCGGCATTCGATGGCATGGCCGCGCATCTGGATCTGGCGCTGGGTGAAGGGCAGCTTCTCGCCCGCGGCCACGCGGATCTGCATCTGCACGATGTCCACACCGGTCACCAGCTCCGTCACCGGGTGCTCCACCTGCACACGGGTGTTCATCTCGATGAAATAGAACTCGCCGTCTTCGTACAGGAACTCGAAGGTGCCGGCGCCGCGGTAACCGAACTTCTTGCACGCCGCGGCGCAACGGTCGCCGATTTTTTCAATCACCCGCCGCGCAATACCCGGCGCGGGCGCTTCTTCAATGATCTTCTGGTGGCGCCGCTGCATCGAGCAATCGCGCTCACCCAGCCACACGGCGTTGCGGTGCTCGTCGGCCAGGATCTGGATCTCCACATGGCGCGGGTGCTCCAGAAACTTCTCCAGGTAGACATCGGGGTTGCCGAAAGCCGCGCCGGCCTCGGCGCGCGTGGTCTGCACCGCGTGCAGCAGCGCCGCTTCGGTGTGCACCACGCGCATGCCGCGCCCGCCGCCACCGCCCGCGGCCTTGACGATGACCGGGTAGCCCACTGCACGCGCCATCCTGACGACTTCCTTGCCGTCTTCAGGCAACACCCCTTCGGAGCCTGGCACACACGGCACGCCGGCCTTGAGCATCGCCTGCTTGGCCGACACCTTGTCGCCCATCAACCTGATCGACGCCGGCGTGGGCCCGATGAAAACGAAGCCGCTGCGCTCCACCCGTTCGGCGAAGTCGGCGTTCTCTGACAGGAAGCCGTAGCCGGGGTGGATGGCTTCAGCATCGGTGACCTCGGCGGTGGAGATGATGGCCGGCATGTTGAGGTAGCTCTGCGCCGACGCCGCCGGCCCGATGCACACCGCCTCGTCGGCCAGCTTCACGTACTTGGCTTCGCGGTCAGCCTCGGAATAAACGATGACCGACTTGATGCCCATTTCGCGGCAGGCGCGCTGGATGCGCAGGGCGATTTCGCCGCGGTTGGCGATGAGGATTTTCTTGAACACCGCGCACCTATTCGATGATGAACAGCGGTTGGCCGAATTCAACCGGCTGGCCGTTTTCGCAGAAAACCTTGGTCACCGTGCCGGTCTGATCGCACTCGATCTCGTTCATGATCTTCATGGCTTCGATGATGCACACCGGCTCGCCCGCCTTGATGGCCTGTCCCAGCTCCGCCAGCGGCTTGGCGCCGGGGCTGGAAGCGCGGTAGAAAGTGCCCACCATGGGTGACTTCACGACATGGCCACTGGGCTCGGCTTGAGCTTGAGCCGCAGCCGCTTCGGCCTCGGCTTGCGCGGCGGTTATCGCGGGCATGACGGCCGGCGCGGCGGTCATCGCGGGCAAGGTCGCAGACATCCCAGGGGCAGGCGCCAGGGTAGCCTTGACGATGCGCACCTTGCCTTCGGCTTCAGTGATTTCGAGCTCGGAGATGTTCGACTCGGAAACCAAGTCGACCAGGGTCTTCAGCTTGCGCAGGTCCATATCTGTCCTCGTTCTTTTCAGCCCCCGGCCGCACCAGGCAGGTGGGTCGTCGCATCCAATTGATCACAATGAGCAAGCAAATGTCGCCAAATTGCATTCATGACGCATTGCCGCGCCCATTGGCATCAGACCGTCCAGATGCAACCAGCGGAAACTCAAGGCCGCGAACTGTACGCTGTTGCAAGCGGGATTTGGCTCACAACGCAGACTTTGCGCGCAGTTGCCAGCGACGTAGCGTGTTAAAGGGCGGCAGCCCAGCTTTGCAGTTCGGCCAGCGTCGTGGCGCCCAGCTTGCGCTGGCGCACGCGGCCCTGCGCATCGACCATCAACGTGAAAGGCAGCACCGCGCGCGGGTTGCCCAGTTGCTGCGCCAGTTCGGTGCCGTCAAACCCGGCGATGCCGATCTCGATCGACAACGGCGTGCGCCGTAAAAACTGAGCCACCGGCTCGGGCTTGTCCACCGCCAGGCCGACCACTCGCCAACCCTGGGCACGGTGGGCGCGGGCGAAGGCGTCGAGGTCGGGCAGCTCCTTGATGCACGGCGCGCACCAGGTGGCCCAGAAGTTGATGATCAACGGCCGGCCGCGCAGGCTGGCCATGTCGAGTTCGCCACCATCGGGGCGCGGCAGCTTGAGCTGCCAAAACGCAGCGTCAATCGGCTGCGGCTGCTGGCCCGCTTGCCACCACCAGGCGCCCACCCCGGCCAGCGCCGCAGCGCCGGCCACGCCCGCCATCAGGCTGGTGCGGCGCGCCAGCATGCGCCCTCCAGCGCAGGCGGCGCCAACAAGGCACGCAGCGCCGCGGCGTCACCGCGCCAAGTGCGGCCACGCGCATCGGGCTTCAGCGCGCCGCGTTGCTCGTCAAGGTCGCGCACGATCAGGTGAATGGTGACCGGCTCGCGCCAGCCCGGGCAGGGCACGGCCGTGGACAGCACGTCCAGCGGCGGCTGGCCGGGGCGGGTCTGAGTGGCGACATCAAACGCGACGCCCAGGTTGAGCAGGGCGATCTCGGCACTCTTCGAATCGTCGCAGTACAGATCGATGCGGAGAGATGACATGCGCGTGGCCGTGCCGCGCCACACCGCCCCGCCCAGGTGCGGCCGGAACTCGGCCAGCCGCTCCAGCCACGGCAAGGCCAGGCGGCGCAGCGCGCGCAGCTCGTCGGGTTGGGTGTCGGCATGGAACAGCGCAAGCTGGCTGCGCACCTCGTCTTCGAGCTGCTCATCGCTGGGCATGGCCAGGCGCGCGCCGTGGCGGCCCAGGCTGCGTGCGGCGCGTCGCTTGGCTTCGCCGTATTCCTGGCCTTCTTCCACCACCAGGCGGGCCGCAGCGGCGGCCACTTCTTCGGTGCCGGTGTGGTTCATGACCTGGATTCTATGGAGCGCTGTTCACGGCAGCGCCACTGCCGCCATGCGCGCGGCCACGGTGGCGGCGCGCTGCATCAGGTAGGGCGATGCGGGGTGGCGTTCGAAGTACTTCGGCGCGGGCAGCATCACCGCCAGGCGCGCTGCCTCGTCACGCCCCAGGCGCGCGGCGTCTTTCTTGAAGTAAAAGCGCGCCGCGGCTTGCGCGCCGAACAGGCCCTCACCCCACTCCACGTGGTTGAGATAAATCTCCAGGATGCGCTGCTTGGGCAGCAAGGCTTCCAGCATCAGCGTGACCAGGGCTTCCTGGCCCTTGCGCAAGGCGGTGCGTTCGCCCGACAGGAACAGGTTCTTGGCCAACTGCTGGGTGATGGTGGAGCCGCCCACCAGCTTGGGTGGCCGCCCGGGCCTGGCCGGCTGGGCCTGGTTGCGCTGGTTGCGCTGGTTGCGGCCCCACGCCTTTTCGATGGCGTCCCATTCAACGCCGTGGTGTTCGGTGAAGCCGGCGTCTTCGCTGGCCACCACGGCGCGCTTGAGATGGTCTGACACCCTGGCATACGGCACCCATTCCTGGCTCCACGCCGGCTGCGCCACCGCGCGCACCAGCCGCAACGCCTCGCTGCGCTGAAACGTGGTGGAGGCCGGGTCGACCCAGCGCATGGCCAGCACGCGCACGCCCAACGCCAGTTGCAACGCCAGCAGGCACAGGCCCAGCAAGGCCAGCAGGCGCAGCGCCAGCCGGGTGGGGGTCACTTGACCGCCTGCGCGCTGCGCGCTGCGGCGCGAGCCTCTTCGGGCGGCCTGGCGGGGGTCATGCGGAAGCCTTCGCGCTGCGCGCTGCGGCGCGAGCCCCTTCGGGCGGCCGGGCGGGGCTCATTTACCCGCCGGCCCGTGCAAGGTGGTTTCCAGACCGTCGTCGCGGGTGAAGCGAAAGCGCGAGGTGATGACGATTTGGTCGGCCTCGGCGCGCATGGCGGCGCTGAAGTCGCCGAACGGGCCGGCGGCGCGAACGATGGCCACGGCGCGCGTGTCCAGTGCCTTGTTTTTCGAGCTGTGCACGATGTCGGTGTCCACCAGGCGGCCCGCGGCGTCGACGGTGAGGTTCATGATCAGCTCACCGTACAGGCGCTTGCCGGCGTACTCGGGGAAGTCGCGCGTACCGCGGTCTTCGATCTTGCGGCGCAGCAGGTCGTAATACAGCGCATAGGTGGCCTCGCGCGTGGACGGTGCGATGTAGCGCTTGCGCGGCCGGGCGTTTTCGTCGTTCACGCGCTTTTCAATCGCCGCCAGCATGCGCAGCAGTTGGCGCCGGCGTTCCTCTTGTTCCTGTTCCTTGGCCGTCGCGGCTTCGCGCGCCGGGTCGGGCGGTGGCAGCAAGGCCAGTTCGCGGCGCATGTGCGCCAGCAGTTGCTGTTGCTGCTGCTGCAATTGCGCGATGTGCGCGCGCGCCGTGTCGGCCGAATCGCCCATTTCGATTTGCGCCGAGTTGGGCAGCGGCGACGTTGCCCGGCCCTTGTCGGCATCACCACCGCCGGCCAGGTTGGCCTGCGCCAAGGCCTGGGCCTGGGTGGGTGCTTCATTGGTGCGCGCATTGACCAGCACCACTTCAAGCGGCGTGTCTTCGAAGATGCGGTTGAAGCGCACCGGGTCCAGCACGCGCAGTGTCAGCAGCGCGGCATGCACGGCCACCGAGAACAGCAACGCCCAGTGCAGGGCCGTCAGCCGGCGCCAAAAGGTCACCAGGGAACCTCCATGCTTCGCATTGCGGTCAATTCGCCCACAGGGTGGCCGGGTAGGCTCATGCTGGCCTCAGGGCGGGCTGCCCGGCGCGCCTTCGCCGGCTTCGGGGCTGGTCTGCGCGCCGGTGTCGATGGCCAGCGTCAACGCGCCGGCCGGCTCGGCGTCATCCTCGGCCGCAGCGTCGTCGCCCTCGCTGACGACGCCACTGCCACCGCCGGCCGTGGCCGTCAGGGCCTCGGCCAGGTTGGCGTGAAGATCCAGCGTGAGCAAGTCGATCTGCGTGATGCGCACGCGCACGCGGGTGCCGCGCGGCAGGCTTTCGCTGCCCAGGGCCTTGAACACCAGCGGCAGCTCGTCGGCGCGCACCAGCCCGTCTTTCATCGTGCTGGCCAGCAGCTCATTGACATCGTTCTGCTGCAACCAGCGCAGCGCCCAATAGCGCTCGATGCCACGCTGGAAATCGGCATACGAGCTGTAAGCGGCTTCAAACGCCGAGATCACGGAAAACAGCGCCGCGTCCTTGGGCTTGAACGGTGCCGCCAGCGCGGCGGTGCGGCCGTGGCGCGCGCAAGCAATGATCTGCCACTGGTTCACCAAGTCCACGTAACGGCGCAGCGGCGATGTCGCCCAGGTGTACTGCGCCACGCCCATGCCGGCATGCGGCGCCGGGCGCACGCCCATGCGCACCTTCACGCCCGGCGCCAGGCTGGCCTGGCTGCGGTAGATGCCCGGCACGCCGCAGTCATGCAGCAGGGCGCCCCAGGTGCTGTTGGCCAGGATCATGGCCTCGGCCACGATCAAATCGAGCGCGGTGCCGCGTGCTCGCGTGGTGATGCTCACGCGCTCACTGCCGTCGGGCTCGCCCTCGTTCCCATCAAGCCGAAAGTTATAGTCCGGCCGGTTGAACAACTCGGGCTTGCCGCGCACCACTTCGCGCGCCGCCTTGAGCTTGCGTGCCAGGGTGAAGGCAAAGGCCAACTCGGTGGCGAAGGGGTAGTCGGCCGGCGCGGCACCGCTGAGCGTGGCTTCGGTGATCACCGCATCGAGTTTGTCGTGGCGCAGGTTGGCGGCAATCGCCACGCGTTCGATCTTGGTTTCGCTGTGGCGTATCTCAAACGTTGCTTCATTGAGCGTCACGTATAAACTCACCGCCGCGCATTCGCGCCCTTCGGTCAGCGTGTAGGCCTGCACCACGTCGTCGGGCAGCATGGTGATCTTCCAGCCCGGCATGTAGACGGTGGACAGCCGCTCGCGCGCCACCTTGTCCAGCGCGCTGTCAGGCGCCAGCGCGAGGGCCGGCGCGGCAATGTGGATGCCGAACACCACCGTGCCGCTGCCCAGGCCCTGCACCGACAAGGCGTCGTCGATTTCGGTGGTGGCAGAGTCGTCGATGGAAAACGCCAGCGCGCTGGAAAGCGGCAAGGTTTCGCTGATGCGTGGCGCGGCCAGCGCCGGGAAGGCCGTGCCTTTGGCAAAGACCTCGAACAGGA
>JAYUPO010000544.1:0-6320 GCA_043760085.1 Burkholderiales bacterium | reverse complement strand
GCGGCCCGGCTAACTTCATCAATTAATGAGCCCGCCCTTTTTCTCGGCGTCCAGCACATCGGCCAACTCGCCGTCTTTACTGGTGTAGCACTCGGTCAGGGTCTTGAAGCCGCCTTCCTGCAACAGCGCGGCACGGCCCTGGTGATTGGGCTGGTGGCGTTCGCCGGGGCCGAAGTACCAAGGCGCGCACATCATGTCGGTGCGGAAGTTGACGATGCCTTTGAAGGCGTCATGCACCGACTTGCGGTCGATGGTGCCTTTGATCTTCAGCATCGCTTCGGTGGCCACGCGGGCTGACAGGTGGCCGGCTTGCGAGAAGCTGTCGCGCGGGTCTTTCTTGTCGGCGTACTTGTCCATCACCGCCTTCCAGTTCTTCATGTCGGGCGTGGTGGCATCCATGGGTTGCAGCTCCATGTGCACGAAGGCCTTGCCTTGCCAGTATTTGCCCACGGCCTTGGGCATTTCAGCGTGGTAGGCACTGGTCGGCAGGCCCCACTTCATGGTCTTGCCCAGGTCTTGCTGCTCGGCCGCGGTCATGATCGGCAGCATCATGCCGCGCGGCATGCCCAGCACCACGCCGTCGCTCTTGGCGGCGGAAATTTGCAGGGCAATGGCGTTGCCGTCGAGCTTGCCCGGATCGAAGATCACGGTCTTGACCGGAATGCCGGCCGTCTTGCCATAGCTTTCAACACCGCCACAGACCCAGTCGCCAAAGCCCGGGATGCCCGGTGCCACGCAGGTGATGCTCTTGAGCTTGTGCGTTTCAACGATGTACTGCGCCGCACCCACCGTGCTTTGGCGCGGGCCGGAGTTGAACGAGACATAGTTCTTGCCAAAGAAGCAGGCCCGCGGCACGCCCACGCCGGAAATGACGGCCACGCCTTCGGTTTCATACAGCTTGTTGTTGGCGCCGCACTCCACGAAGCTGGAACTGCCCACCATGCCCACCACCTTGGTGTCTTTCACCAGTTTGCTGGCGGCCTGGCTGGCGACCTCGGGGTTCCAGGTGTCGTCCTGCACGGTGTAGTTCACGGGCCGGCCGTTGATGCCGCCGTTTTCATTCACGCACTTGAAGTAAGCCGCCGCGGCACGCGATGACGACGAAAAGTCTTCGGGCCCGGTCTTGCCCACCACCGCGCCAATTTGAATCGGCTCGCCGGTGGCCTTCTTGCCGTTTGAAAGGCCGCACTTGACTTGCGCCAGGGCCGGTGTGGCCAGCAAGGCGGTGGCCGCAGCCAGGCCAAACATCGTGAGAGATTTCTTCATGATTTGCATGTCTCCTCTAAGTCGCATTGCTGGGCCCGAAACTACTGGGCAGCCGCTGCAGGCGGGCACCGGGCCCGCAGGGCTGCTTTGAAACGTTAGCCGCAAGAGCCGCGCAGGCCCTCCAGCCCCGGCGTGCGAAAGCGCAGCACCGATTTGTGATGGAAGCCTTGCGCCGCCAACGTTTCGCGCGGCTTGGGGGTGAACAGGTTGGCCGAGCGAAACCACTGCACGCCGGGCCAGTGGATGTGCGCAAAGTCTGGGTGTTCGCCATACAGCCGCGGCAGCACGCGCGTGATGACGTCGGCAAAGCACATGTCCGGCATGGAGATGGCCAGCGGCGCGCAGAACATCATGTGCTCATCCCAGCCCACATAGAGCACGGGCTGCGGAAAGCGCAGCACAGCGTCGCGCGCAGCATATTCATAGGCACCGATGGCTCTGACGGTCACAGTTGCCCCTCCTTCGCATCCTGCCCGCCACCCCATTCCTCGAAGTTGCGCTGGTCTTCGCTGCCGGCAAAACCGAGGTTGTCGCGGCCGTGGTTCAGTGCGTAGTAGTCAAACACGGCGGGCATGGGCTCGAAACCCGTTGCGCCAGGCTTGGCATCGGGTTTGAAGCAGTTGCCTTGCATGATCTGGTGCACGGGCAGCCAGGCCTGCACGTATTTCTGCGGCTCGTGCTCGAAGATTTCGCAGCAGTGGCTGGAGCAGAAGTGATAGGCCTGGCCTTCATGCTCGGTTTCGCGGTAAGCCACCCGGCGCGGGTTGCCGGGTTCGGTGAAGAACATGGGTATCTGGCACACCTGGCACAGCATGGGCAAGGTGGCGTTGTAGAAGCGCTTGCCCTCGGCTTCACGCTGGCCGTAATGCTCAAGCCGCGGCCGGTACCAGCGGTCAAAACTCGTGGGGTACTTCTCACTCAGCCAGCGCATCTCTTCAGGTTGCGGCACCCAGGTGTGGAAGGCGGCCGCCGCGCCATAGCCGTAGAACGTGTTCCAGGCCTGGTGGCTGATGTGGTCTTTGCCGTCACAGGCGTCGGCCCAGCCCTTGGGCAGGCGGATGCCATAACGTTCCAGATCAGCGAATAGCGCGCCGCCGGCCTGTTCGGCATACAGCTCCCAGGCTTCCTTCCAGCTCATCACGCGCTTGGGCAGCATGTAGTCCTGCATCATGGCCACCAGCGTGAGCAGGCGGTAGCCGCGCCAGAACCACTTGTCGATCCACCTCTGCACGATGGGCACATTGGCCGGGTCTTGCTCGAGCATGAACTTGATGCATTCAATGCCCAGCGTCATGTGCCGGCTTTCATCGCTCTGCGCTGAAAAGCCGAAGGTCACCGTGCCCAGGTCGCCGTTGTGCGCCGCCCCACTCATGAAGGGCACGAACAGCAGGTTGGTCAGCACGTATTCGAAGCTGAAACTCACCGCGGTGAGAAATTCAAACGGCCCGCCCGAGAACGCATCTTCTAAGAAGCTCTTGGGCACCGAGAGGTACCAGACGCGGTCAAACCAATGCGGCGCCTCGTGCAGCCCGTTGAAGTACTTGTTATAGGTCGACAGCGCGTGCGTTTCGGTCTGGAAGTGGCGCAGTTCATCGGCCGCCTGGAACTGGCAGGCCACGCGCGCGCCGTCGCCACTGAACTGCCGGCCCAGGTGGGCAAAGCCGCGGTGGGCGTAGTACTCGAGCGGTGTGACGCCCTGCAAGAACAGCTTGAGCGCATTCACATAGCGCGCATCGCTGATGCCCAACTGGCCGTTGTTCTGCGCAAAGGCCTCGATCACCGCATACAGCTTCTTTTCCTTTTCGCCCTGGTACTTCCAGTAGGCGTCGACCGTCATGCGGAACGGGTCTTCGAACTTGGCCCAGTCGTGGATCACGATGCCTTCGTATTTGTCGAAGGGAAACACCTTGTCCATCGGCTGGTAGCTGGTCTGCCAGGCCAGGCCGCGCGTCATGGCGGCGTAACGCTCCTTCAGGGCGAGCTTCTTTTTGACGTTGCGGGTGTCCATGGCTCGATGTGCCCGCTCAGTGCTTCCAGCTCAGCGTGAGCTGGTCATCGTCTTCGTCGATGTTGCCCGACAGGGTGACCAGGTTGATGTGGATCTGCTGCAAGTCGAAGCTGCGGCCCACCTGTTCTTCGATCGTCTCGCGCTTGATCACCAGGCGCTGCGGGCAGTCGATCTTCACCAGGCCGGGCGAGTACACCGCCTTGGCCTCGGGGTTGTCAGCCAGGATGGCATCGACCACGGGGCGCGACTCTTCGTTGGCTTGGAAGGCAATGAAAACGTTTGACATGAGCAGGTGGCCGGTTCTATCTGTTCTAACTATTGGATTGACTTCAAAGGAGGCCGGCCTTCTTGCAGCGCGCATCAAACGCCGCACGGGCCACAGCAAGGGCGTCCTGCCCCTTGGCGCCCAGCGCAATTTCGGCCACCGGCGCCAGGGCCGATTGCACCCGGTCGCCCCACTGTTTGGCCCAGCCCGCGATGAGCGCCTTGTTCGCGGGCGACTCGGCTGCGGCCACCTTCACCACGGCGTCGATCCAGCGTGTGGTTTCTTCGTGCCATTCGGGCATGAAGGCGGTGAGCATGGCAATGGCCGTGCCGCCATGGTCGTTCAGGTACTCGTCAACGAAGCTGCCGTAGATGAGCGGGTACAGCATGCCGTCCAGCGCCAGGTTGTGCGCCACGAACAACTCGAACGGGTCTTTGACGACCAGGGTGTCTTCAACATGCCGGCGCAGCACCTGCCAGCGCGGGTCGTTCAGCCAGTCGTTCTTGCCGGCATCCAACACACCGGGTTCGTCGAGCGCCAGGCCCAGGCGGGTCAGGAATTGCGCAATGCCCAGTTGATCCATGGCATGAAAGGTGGCTGGCGCGGTGAACGCCGTGCCATAGCCATAGGCTGCTATGAAGCAGTTGTTCATGTTGCCGGCCCAGGCCACATGGCGCAGCGGCATCATCACCGCGCAGACCTCGGCGCGCAGCGCGTCGGGCAGGCGCGCCAGCAGGCCGCGCGCATCAACGAACTGGTATTGCGATTCCACCGCCTCTTGCTGGCGCGCGCGCGCCATGGTCCAGGTGGCGTAGTAGTACTGGCGCGGGTCGCGCAGCACGTACCAGTCTTTCAACACCACGGCGCTGCGCGAGGCATCAAACAACTCGTATTGCGGCTCCCAGGTGGGGCGGTAATGAAAGTTCGCCGTGGGCTGCGCGCCCAGCGTGGCTTCTTGATAGCGCGAGGCCGGTTTGTCGCCGCCGATGTGCCGCGCCACATGCGCGAAGGTGTGGCGCAGCGGCTTGATCTCGCGGGCTTGCAGGTCGATGCTGGTCATGGTGTGAGTCCCGGTTCGGCGCTGGTGTCATCAGGCCAGGGCAAGGTGTGTTCGCGCAGACAAAACGCGTCGAACGACGGGCTGGGCAAGACCAGTTCTACAGACAGATCGGGCCAGCCGATGGCGAATTCGAAGCGCACCAGGTCGCCCGGCCCGCGCTGCAACACGCGCACGAAGCGCTGCGCCAGCACAGATGGCGGCACGGCGGGTTCGGGCGGCTGAAGGGGCATCGATGAGTTGATTTTGGCCAGGGGCGCAAGCATCTCGCAATGCCCGTGCCGATGCATCAAGAAAACGCCTTAATCTCGATAAAATGAGGGTTAGTCCTAGGAATCGGTTGCTTCAGGCCTGCCATTTCAATGCGTCCTTCAACAGGATTTAAGGGTAATCACTGAGCGTCACTTGTTGCCAAATCACCATTAGATGAACAAACTGCCTGCGTGCTTCACCAAATCATCACATCAAGATTCTGGCTCCCGGTAGGAGATTTGTCGTCTTCGGTGTAATCTCGATAATTCAAGAAGCAAAGCCCATCGACATGATCCTTCCCGCCCTGCCGTCTGACGCCGATTTGCGCCGCCTGGTGCACTTTTCGGCGGGCGACGGGCGCATCTGGCTGGCCGGCCAGCGCATGTTGTTGCTGCATGCCGAAGCGTTGGGCGGCCTGCGCCGCGAGTTGATGCAGACCATTGGCCGCGACCAGACCCGCCGCGTGTTGATGCGCGCGGGCTACGCCTCGGGCCAGCGCGACGCCGCCCTGGCGCGCCAGGTGCGGCCCAAGGGCACGGTGTACGAGCAGTTCTCGGTGGGGCCGCAACTGCACATGCTGGAAGGCGCGGTGCAGGTCACGCCCGAACGTTTCGAGATCGACTTCGAGCAAGGCACGCACCTGGGCATCTTCCGTTGGGACCATTCCTGGGAAGTGGAAACGCATGTGCGCGACTTCGGCCCGCAAGACTCGCCCGTGTGCTGGATGCTGATCGGCTATGCCTCGGGCTATGTCAGCGCGTTCATGGGCCGCCCGGTGATCTACCGCGAAGTGGAATGCAGTGCCTGTGGCGCGGCGCATTGCCGCATTGAAGGCCGGCCACTGGCCGATTGGCCCGACGGCGAACAGCTCGGCCACGACTACGACGCCGACTCACTGCTGGTGCGCATGGAAGACCTGCACACCGAGGTGGAAACGCTGCGCTCATCGCTCGCGCCACGCGACGATTTGGGCGAACTGATCGGCCAGTCGCGCCCCTTCCGCCGCGCCACCGAATTGCTGAGCAAGGCCGCGGCCACGCAGGTCACGGTGCTGCTCACCGGCGAAACCGGTGTCGGCAAGGAGCGCTTTGCCCGCGCCCTGCATGCCATGAGCCCGCGTGCGGCCAAGCCCTTCGTGGCGGTGAATTGCGCTGCCCTGCCGGCTGACCTGATCGAGAGCGAACTCTTCGGCGCCGAGCGCGGCGCCTTCACCGGCGCGGCGGCGGCGCGGCCCGGGCGTTTTGAACGCGCCGATGGCGGCACCTTGTTCCTGGATGAACTGGGCGAAATGCCCCTGCCCGCGCAGGCCAAGCTGCTGCGCGTGCTGCAACGCGGCGAGGTGGAACGCCTGGGCGGCACGCAGTTGCGCAAGGTGGATGTGCGCGTGGTGGCGGCCACCAACATCGACCTCGATGCCGCCGTTGAAACCGGGCGCTTCAGGCGCGACCTGATGTACCGGCTGAACGTCTACC
>JAYUPO010000543.1:0-6321 GCA_043760085.1 Burkholderiales bacterium | reverse complement strand
CATCTGCCCCCGCCGCGCAGGCCACGCAACCGATGCGGATGCTGCCGCTGGCCAGCAAGTCGTCACCGCGCCGCGCCTGTTGTTCGATCAGCAGCGATGCCCTGCCGGCTTGCACCACCTGCACGCTGACGTGCAACAGGTCATCGAGCCGCGCCGGGCGCAGGTAGCGCACGGCCGTGTCGGCCACCACGAACATCACACCCAGCCGCGTGGCCATCTCGTGCTGGCTGAAGCCCAATTCGCGCAGCCATTCGGTGCGCGCACGTTCAAAAAACTTGAGGTAGTTGGCGTAGAACACCACACCGCCGGCATCGGTGTCTTCCCAATAAACCCGCACGGGGTGGACATGGCTGCGGTGGCTGGGCAATGCGCGTGGTCTCGCGAAAGTCTCAGGGGAGCATCAGGCGGCGGATTATGCGGCAGCGTCATCCCGCATCTGCGCCACCGATTCCGTTGCGCCGGGCAGGCTGTAGCGCGCCACGAAGGCGCGGTCGATGCGGTCTTTCAACCACCAGACCCAGCGCCCCTGCGCCGACCAGTCGCCATACGAAAGAATCGCCCGGCGCCGGCCGCATGACAGCAGGTTGAGTGTGCGCAGCGGTGGCTTGTAGGCCATCAGCTCGCCCCCGGCCACCGCCCGGCGCAGGTTATGCGCCAGAGGCGGGCCGGCGCGCACGGCATACACACCGCTGCGCGGGTGCGGCGCGTCGGGCCGGCTGGCCACGTCGCCGGCCGCAAAGACCTCGGCGTGGCTCAGGCTTTGCAAGGTGGGCCCGGTGCTGATGAAGCCGCGTTCATCCTGCGCCAGGCCGCTGCCGTGCAGCCACGGCGGCGCCGAGGTGCCGATGCACATCACCGGCGCATCGCACGCCAGACGCGCGCCGTTGCTCAGGTGCACATGGTTGGCCGTGATTTCGGTGCAGGCCTCGTTCACCACCACCACGCGCATGCGGCGCAAGGTGCGCAAGCCGCGGCGAATGGTGGCGCTCGGGTAGCCCAGCAACACCCCTTCCGGGCCGGCCACCAATGTGAGGCGCGAACCCGTGCCCATGCGGTTCAGGCGGTGCTGCAGTGCCAGCGCCAGCTCCACACCGGCCGCGCCGCCGCCCACCACCACCGCGTCGAGCGTGCGCTCGCCGGCAATGGCGATCATCTGGTCGGCCCAGTGCACAAACTGCTCGATCGGGCGCACCCACAGCGCATGCTCGCGCGCGCCGGGCACGACCTGGCGGTCCATCGCACCACCGACATCGAGGCTGAGCACGTCATAGCCCAGCTTGCTGCCGTTGGCCAGGGTCACACTGCGCTGCGCGGCGTCGAGTGCCGTCGCCGCGCTGTGTACAAAGCGCACACCGGCCGCGCGCGCCAGCGGCAACAAGGGAATGGCGCACTGCGCCGCCGCATAGTGCCCGGCCACCAGGCCCGGCACCATGCCGGAATAGGTCTGCTGCATGAAGGGTGAGACCAAGGTCACTTCGGCACCAACGGCGCGCTCGCGTGCCAGCGCCTGCAAGACATGCACATGTGCATGGCCACCGCCCAGCAGCAGCAGCCGCTTCATGGGCGCGCTGCGCCCGCGCGCTTGCGAGCCAGCAGTTCCAGCCCCATGACATGGGCCACGCTGTGGCCCTGCGTGTTGTCGGCGTCCGCCCCCACCACGACGCCCATCAGCGGCGGCACGCTGCTCGCCTCATCGGCAAACAGGCGCAGGAAGTCGGCATGCAGGTCGCGTTCCTCGGCCTGCCAACGTGACAGCGGCGAGCCCGCGCCCCGCAACACGATCATGCGCAGGCGGCGGGTGAAGGCGTTGTCGAGCTCGGTGCCGGTGGGCTCTTGCGCGTCCCACACGTAGCACAGCGTGGCCGCGGCGATCGGCTCGTCGCTCATGCGGCGCGCCGCGCGCAACACCTGGCGTTCAACAAACGGCACAGCCTCAAGCGGCAGGTCGAACATGGCGCAAACCTTGACCGGCGTGTCGTCGCCACTGCGTTCACGCAGCCGGCTGTTCGGGATGGGCTGATCCACCCGCCACTGCCAGGCCAGGTGGCGCTGGCTCGGCGGCGGGCTGAACCAATGCACCAGGTTGCCGTAAGACGCTTGCGCCTCGACGCGCAGCGCACGCTGGCCTTCCAGCTCGGCCACGCTGAACCGGGTGGCCGGCTTCTTCTGCTTGGGCAGGCCGACAAAGCGCCATGGCGCGGGCGGCGTGGCCGCTTCGCCCACCACCGCGGCCAAAGGGGCGGTCAAGGTTGGGGTCGGGGTGGATGCCACGGCTTGGGCGCCGGCTGCCCGAGCCAGCACCAAGCAGGCCAGTACTGCAATCAGTTGCTTCATCGTCCCTGGGCGTTGATGCTCCAATCGTAGTCGAGGTGCTCGATCAGCAGCTTGCGCTCACGCAGCGCCTGCTGCTGCGCCGGGTCGGTGCTCATCGCGCCGGCATAGCGCGCAAAGACGTCTTCCACTTTGGCAAAGCCCTTGTGGCCTTTTTCGAAATCGTCGCGGAACCACTTGAAGATCTGGCTGACTTCGAGCTTGCCTGCTCCCCCCGCAACACTCACCCGGTTGCGCGTGCGGTCACCCAGGAAGCGCTGCATGCCGTCTTCGAGTTGCGCCTCCAGCTTGGGCGCAGTGAAGGCCTCGTTGCGCAGCGCCGGGCAACCGATGCTGGCGCAGACGATGGCGGCATGGATGCGTGGGTCTTGATAGCGCGGCCGCAGTTGCTCGTGTTCGATCCAGTCGAGGTGATGCTTGGCACCCAGCAAGGTGAAAAACTCTTTCTTCCACGGTGAACTGAGCAGGCCGCCGAGATCTTTGATCGACTTCACATCGGGCCAGCGGGTGAGGATCAGCTCGATCGTGAAGGCGTTGTAGGCATTGATCAGAAACGCCATCTGCTGCTCGCGGCTGAAGGCCTCGAATTCGGCCGGCTTGACGGCACTGAAGCCGGCGAGCACCGGCGCCAGCGCCGGCTGGTCGGTCTTGAAGCCGGTGTAGTCGACCCGGCTTTGTTTGCCATCGGGCAGCCAGCGCACGTGCTTCTTCAGCAGGGTGTCCCACGGGCCATAGGCATGGTCAAACTGAGCCCAGGCCGGCAGGCATGACAGCAACGTGAACAGGACAATGAACCAACGCTTCATGCTTCAACTCCTTTGCCAAGTGTGAAAACGCTCAACCCATTTCAACAGGCCGGCCGGCGCATGGGCCCGCTTCCATTCTCCCGCAGCGTACTTGTTGGCCTCGGCCAGCGTGGGGTAGGTGTGGATGGTGCCCAAAATCTTGTTCAACCCCAGGCCATGCTTCATGGCCAGCACGAATTCGGCCAGCAGGTCGCCGGCGTGCACGCCGACGATGGTGACGCCAAGAATCTTGTCTTTGCCCGGCACCGTAAGCACCTTCACCCAGCCGTGGGCGGCGCTGTCGGCAATGGCGCGGTCGAGGTCGTCGATGCCATAACGGGTGACTTCATAGGCCACGCCCTTTTCCTTGGCCTCCTGTTCGTTCAGGCCGACGCGCGCGACTTCGGGGTCGATGAAGGTGCACCAGGGGATCACCGAGTAGTCGACCTTGAATTTCTTGAAGCCGCCGAACAGCGCATTCACCGCCGCATACCAGGCCTGGTGCGCCGCCGTGTGCGTGAACTGGTAGGGCCCGGCCACGTCGCCCGCGGCCAGGATGTTGGGCAAGTTGGTCTGCAAATATTCGTTCACCTGCACCGTGCGGTTCACCGTCACGCCCAGTTCTTCCAGGCCATAACCTTGCAAACGCGCCACGCGGCCCACGGCGCAGAGCAGCACATCGAAGGCGACACGCTTCTCTTGGCCAGCGGCCTCGACGATGATGAATTTCTCGCCCTCCACCTTCTCGCAGCGCAGCGCCTTGTGGCCGGTGAGCACGGCCACGCCGTCGGCCTCCAGCGCCTGGCGCGCGTAGGCCGACACCTCTTCGTCTTCGCGCAGCATCAGGCGCGGCGCCATTTCAATTTGCGTGACGGTCGAGCCCAGGCGGGCGAACGCTTGCGCCAGTTCGCAGCCGATCGGCCCGCCGCCCAGCACCACCAGCCGCTTGGGCTGTTCGCGCAGGGCCCACAGCGTGTCGCTGGTGAGGTAACCCATGTCTTCCAGCCCTGGCAGCGGCGGCACGAACGGGCGAGCGCCAGTGGCCAGCACGATGTGGCGGGTTGACAGGACTTGCTCCCCGCCATTCGCGCGAACGATCTTCACATGCCAGGGGTCGATGATGGTGGCCGTGCCTTCCACCACATCCACACCCAGCGACGTATAACGTTCGACGGAATCATGGGGCTCCACGGCCTTGACGATGCCCGCCACGCGCTCCATCACCTGCGCAAAGTCCAACTGGAAATCAGCCCGCGCAATGCCGTATTCCGCGCTGTGGCGCATCTGGCGCGCCAGCGTGGCGGTCTTGATCAGCGCCTTGCTCGGCACGCAACCGTAGTTCAGGCAGTCGCCGCCCATCTTGTGGCTTTCCACCAGCGTGACCTTGGCCTTCACCGCCGCTGCGATGTAGCTGGTGACCAAGCCGGCCGCACCGGCGCCGATGACCACCAGGTTGCGCTCGAAGTGCTTGGGTTTGAGATGCAGCCACGGCGCATAGACCTTGCGCGCCTGGATAACGTTGACAATTTTCTTGGCGATGAGGGGGAACACGCCGAGCAGCACCAGCGAGATCAGCAAGCCCGGCGTCAGGATGCCCTTGAGTGAGGTGATCTGCGCCAGTTGCGTGCCGGCCAGCACGTACACGATGGTGCCGGCCAGCATGCCCAACTGGCTGACCCAGTAGAACGTGGCGGCCTTCATCTTCGTCAGGCCCATCAACAGGTTGATGACGAAGAAGGGAATCAAGGGCACCAGGCGCAGCGTGAAGAGGTAGAACGCGCCTTCTTTTTCGATGCCCTTGTCGACCTCGGCCATGCGCGCCCCGAAGCGCGACTTGACGCTGTCGCGCAGCAGGTAGCGCGACACCATGAAGGCCAGCGTGGCGCCGATGCTCGACGCAAACGACACCAGCACCGTGCCCACCAGCAACCCGAAGATGGCGCCGGCCAGCAGCGTCATCACCGCCGCGCCGGGCAGGGAAAGCGCTGTGACGGCCACATAGATGGCGAAGAAGCCGCCCGCCACCGCCAACGGTTGCTGCGCGTACAGCTGCGCAAAGCCTTCGCGCGCACCCTTGATGTAGTCGAGGCTGAAGAAGCGCCCCAGGTCGAAGGCGAAGAACGCCGCCACCAATGCAATCAGCGCCACCACCAGCCACAGCTTGTTCTTGTTCATGTTTGTCCCGTTGTTTGATTGGGTCGCTGACCTTATGTCGCTCCGCCGCGGCGCACCTTACCGCTTTGCCGCTGGCCCGAGAAGGGCCCACCCTGAGGCCACTCGGGTGGCGATGGTCAAGCCACACAGCGCAGCAAAGCCATAGGCCCACCACGCGAAGTGTTCTGGCCAGATGCACATCAACGCAAAGCAGATCAAGGTTTCGCTGGCTTCGGTCAAACCGCCAAGGTAGTACAGGCCCTTTTGCGGGTAGGCCGCGCTGGCCAGGCCGCGCCGTTCGGCCAAAACGGCAAAGGCCAGGAAACTGGAGCCGGTGCCGATGAACGCGGCCAGCAGCACCGCGGCCGGCAAGGCGTTGCGCGGCGCGTCGGCCAAGGCGAAGGCCAGCGGGATGCTGGCGTAGAACAGAAAGTCCAGCGTGATGTCGAGAAACGCGCCGCGGTCGGTGGCCTGCGTCAGGCGCGCCACGGCGCCGTCGAGCGCATCGCAGATGCGGCTGGCGGTGATGAGTGCCAGGCCCGCCAAGGGCAGGCCCAGCGCGATGGCCAGGGCTGCCAGCAGGCCCAGGGCAAAGCCGATCAGCGTCACCGCATCGGCCTTCAAACGCCAGCGCACGAGCACGCGCGCGGCATGCTCCGCGGGGGGCTTCAAAAGGCGCAGCGCCGCGCGGTCAAGCATGTTGCGCCGCCAGTTGAATGCAGCGCGCGCCGGCCGGCACGTCTTGCGCATCGTGCGTGACCAGCACGCCTGCCACCTGGTGTGCACGCAGTTGCTGCCACACGAAGCCGCGCATTTGCTCGCGCAAGGCGGCGTCGAGCCGCGAGAAGGGCTCATCGAGCAACAGCACGCTGGGCGCGGCCAGCAGGGCCCGCAGCAGCGACACCCTGGCGCGCTGCCCGCCCGACAGGCTGGCCGGCAGCCGCGCACCAAAGCCCGCCAGCCCGGCCTGGGCCAGCGCGCGTTCAGCGGCGGCGTGGCGCGGCTGGCGTTCGCCCCGCGGCAGCGCAAAGAGCAAATTGTCTCGAACGTT
>JAYUPO010000542.1:0-6324 GCA_043760085.1 Burkholderiales bacterium | reverse complement strand
CCGACCCCAAGCCCGACAGGCTCCTGGCTACAACGCAGCCCCTGGGCTTTTGGTTCACGGCTTGGTTTCAGGCGGCTCGGCGATATCTGGCGCGTCGCCGTCGAAGATCAAGCTGCGGCGGCGGGCCAGGTAGGCGTCGCGCACGAAGCTGTACTTGTCCAACGCAATGTCGTCGAGCATGCGCGACGCCCCCAGCAACGAGGCACGCAGGTTAACCGCCTGCACGGTGTTGACAGCCAGGCGGCTACCGCCTGAATTTATCAAAGTGGCTGGCGACGCCTTCAGGTCCAGCGGCATGCCGACGACATCGCGCACAGTGCTGGGCCCCAGCAGCGGCATCACCAGGTAGGGCCCGGAGGCGAAGCCCCACTTGCCCAACGTCTGGCCAAAGTCTTCGCTGCGCCGCTCCAGGCCCATTTCGGCAGCGGGGTCGAGGATGCCGCCCAGGCCGAAGACGATGTTCGTCATGAAACGCATGCCCATCTCAAGCCCCGTTTGACCCTTGCCCTGCAACAAGTGGTTGACCGCAGACCAGGCGTCGTAGAAGTTGCCAAAGAAGTTGTCCACGCCCGCGCGCACCAGGCTGGGAACGATGTCGCGGTAAACGGTGGCCACCGGCTTGAGCACTTTCTCGTCCAGCGCCTCGTTGAAGCTGAAGACCTTGCGGTTGAACTCTTCCCAGGGGTCTTTCTTCTGGCCTGGGCTCTGGGTGGCCTTGCTGATCCGGTCGCTGAGCCTGGCACCGGCCTTTTCGACGGTGGCGCAGCCACCCAGTTGCAAGGCCACACCCAGCAGCGCGACGCTGACCCAACCCCGCATGTCGAGCGCCTTCATTTTTTCGCTCCACCGTCAGGCGTGCCGGCCTCGGCGGCTTTGCTGAAGAGGAATTGGCCGATCAGGTTCTCAAGCACCACGGCGCTTTGCGTTTGCTTGATGGTTTCGCCCGCCGTGAAGGTCTTGTCGTCGGCGCCGGGTTCGATGCCGATGTACTGGTCGCCCAGCAACCCGGCGGTGAGGATCTTGGCCGATGAGTCTTTGGGGAAGACGATGCCCTGGTCGATTTCCATGGTCACCACGCCCTGGTAGGTCTTGGCATCGAGCGCAATGGTCTTGATGCGGCCCACCGTGACGCCGGCGCTGCGCACCGGCGAGCGCGCCTTGAGGCCGCCGATGTTGTCGAACCGGGCCAGCAGCGTGTAGCCCGTGCCGCTGCCGAAGCTGCCCAGGTTGGCGGCCTTCAGCGCCAGGAACAGGATGCCCAGCAGGCCTAACAGCACGAATGAGCCGACCAGAATTTCAATGCCGCGTTTGTTCATATCCTTGTCCTATGGCGTGGAGAACATCAGTGCCGTGAGCACGAAGTCCATGGCCAGCACGGCCAGCGAAGAAATCACCACCGTGCGCGTGGTGGCATACGCCACGCCTTCGGGTGTGGCCTGGGTTTCATGGCCCTGGTACAAGGCCACGGCCGTGCAGATGATGCCGAAGAAGAAGCTCTTGACGATGCCGTTGCCGACATCGCGCCAAACGTCTACCTTCGACTGCATGATGCTCCAGAAGTTGCCCGAATCCACGCCGATCAGCAACACCGCCACCACGTAGGCGCCCAGGATGCCCACGGTCGAAAACAGCGCGGCCAGCAGCGGCATCGACACCACGCCGGCCAGGAAGCGCGGCGCCAGGATGCGGCTCTTGGGGTCGACCGCCATCATCTCCATCGCCGCGAGTTGCTCACCGGCTTTCATCAAGCCGATCTCGGCGGTGAGCGAGGTGCCGGCGCGCCCGGCGAACAGCAGCGCGGTGACCACCGGGCCGAGTTCTCGCACCAGCGACAGGTTGACGATCAAGCCTAACGATTCAGTTGCGCCATAGGTGACCAGCGCGTAGTACATCTGCAAGGCCAGCACGAAACCCACCGCCGTGCCCGAGGCCAGGATGATGAGCAACGACATGTTGCCCACGGCGTGGATCTGCTTGACCACCAGGCCGAAGCGGCGCAGCGAAGCCGGTATGGCCGCCACCATTTCGCCCACGAAGAACGCCGCGTGGCCCAGGCCGCGCAAGATGTTCAGCGTGCGCGCGCCGGTTTGCTGCACCAGGTTCACGGCGCGGCCCCCGCCAGGCCATAGTCCTGCGCCATGGGCGGCGCAGGGTAGTGGAACTTCACCGGCCCATCGGGCTCACCACGAACGAACTGCCGCACCTCAGGCTCCATCGAGCCCATCAGCTCGGCCGGCGTGCCCTGGGCCACGATGCGCCCGCCGGTGGCCATGAGCACGATGTGGTCGCTGATGGCCATGCATTCGGGCACGTCGTGGCTCACGACCAGTGAGGTGGCGCCCGTCACGTCGTTCAGTGTGCGAATGAGCTTGGCCGCCACGCCCATGGAGATCAAGTCCAGCCCGGCAAAGGGCTCGTCGTACATGATGAGCTCGGGGTCCAGCGCAATGGCACGCGCCAGCGCCACGCGCCGCGCCATGCCGCCCGAGACTTCACTGATGCGCAGCGGCGCAGCGCCGCGCAGGCCCACGGCATTGAGCTTCATGAGCACGATGTCGCGCACCAGGTCTTCGCTCAGGCCGCTGTGTTCGCGCAAGGGGAAGGCCACGTTGTCGAACACCGTCAGGTCGGTGAACAACGCGCCGAACTGAAACAGCATGCCCAGGCGCCGGCGCAGGGCATACATCTGCGTCTTGTCGGCGGCATTGATGCGCTGGCCGTCGAAACGCACCTCGCCCTTGCTCGGCGAATGGCTGCCGCCGATCAAGCGCAACAAAGTGGTCTTGCCGCAGCCCGAGCCACCCAGGATGGCGGTGATCTTGCCGCGCGCGAAACGCAGGCTCACATCATTGAGGATCAGGCGGCTGGCGTCGTAGCCAAAGTCCACATGGTCGATCTCGATGAGGTTGTCGGTGCTCAATCTTCTGTGAGCGCGCCCGTGCGGGCGGCCATGCGATGTCGCGGGGGGCGCGATTGTCGCATGGCACCGCGCCAGACCCTGGGGTCTACCCGGGGTCTGGCGATGGCACTCAGCCTACTCCTTGAAGTCGATCTTCAAGGTGTCGATCGCCTCGCGGATGGGGATGAACAGGTTGATGCCGGCCATGCCAGCGCCGATGCCGCGCGAGGTCATGCCGACCACGAAGCCTTCAGCACCGAGCAGCGGCCCGCCCGAGCTGCCGGGCAGGATGCGCACATCGCTTTGCAGCCACTTGTGCTGCTCCACCGTGCGCACGCCGCTGAGCACGCCGCGCGTGAGCGACGACGCGAACTGCTCGCCCAACGGCGAGCCCATGGCGTACACGTCTTCGCCGGTGCGGCTTTCATCGCTGGCCAGTTCAAGCGGCGCCAGGGCCACGGGTTCGGTCTTCACCAGCGCCACATCGCGGCCGCGGTCTGAGCGCAGCACCTCGCCCACCAGCTCACGGCCGTTGGCCAGCTTGACCTTGATGAAGCGGGCATCGCCCACCACATGGTGGTTGGTCAGCACATAGCCGTCGGCGTTGATGAAGAAGCCGCTGCCGCTTCCTGTGCCGGAAAGCAGCGTGACCACGGCCGACTGCAATTGCGGCACGCGGTCCTGAATTTTTTGCCCGCTGGTGGCGCGCACCGCGATGCGCAGCTTTTGCGCCGTGGCTTCGCTGCCCGCCGCGGCCACTGCCGCGCCTTCAGCCGGCTTGAGCGCCAAATCAACAAACGTCCGTTCGGCCAACAGGTTGCGCAACGCCACCGCCATGGCGCGGCTGGCCACTTCGGCAAAGGGCACGGTTTCCATGCCACTGGTCTGCGCCGAGCCTTCGGTGGTGAAGCTGTACACCACTTTTTGCAGACGCGGCGAGAACAGCTCCCAGGTCATCTTGACCCACACGCCGCCTTCGGTCTGCTTGTCGCGGATGCAGGCGTTGGCCTGCATTTCCTTCAAGGTCACGCCGATCTCATAGTCGGCCGCCTTGGGCGTTGTGCTGGTCTGGAAGGCCGATTCGTTGGCAGCCGGCTTGGGGTAACCCGCGGCATCCAATTCGCGCCGGGTCATGCGCGCGGCGTCCCGGGTGAGCAGGTTGATGGTGTTGGTGCTGAACTTGATGTCGCCGGCGGGGCCGCAGAAGAAGCCCGTCTGCAACACACCGATCTTTTCGTCATTGGCGCGGAACACGAACTTCTTCAGCGCCAGCGTGGGGCTGTTGGCATCGGCCGTGACGGGCAAGGCAGCGCGCGCATCGGCGGTCTTGACCTTGGCCACCTCGGCATGGGTGGCGCCGGCGGCCAGGGCGGCGGCTGTGGCGACGAGTATCGGACGCAGAAACGGGCGCAGCATGGAGTCCTTCCAACAAAGTGGGTGGACTCGGTTTCGGCAGCAGCGCGGCGCACTTCAAGCGTGCGCGCGGCGAACTGCCAAACCCGTCACGGGTGCAGTGGGTCAGCGCGGCAAGGTGCTGCTGCCCAGCAGAAACTCATCCACCGCCCGCGCCGCCTGGCGCCCTTCACGAATCGCCCAGACCACGAGCGATTGGCCGCGGCGCATGTCGCCGGCGGCAAACACCTTGGCCACGCTGGTGGCATAGCCGCCCTGGCCTTCAGTGTGGGCGCGCGCATTGCCCCGCGCGTCACGTGCCACGCCAAAGCTTTCGAGCACGCTGGCCACGGGGCTGATGAAGCCCATCGCCAGCAGCACCAGGTCGGCCTTGACTTCCTTGTCACTACCGGCCACCTCCACCATCTTGCCGCCCACCCACTGCACGTTCACGGTGCGCAGCGCCGTGACCCTGCCCTTGCTGCCGACCAGCTCCTTGGTGGCGATGGCGAAGGCACGCTCGCAGCCTTCATCGTGGCTGGAACTGGTGCGCAGCTTCAGCGGCCAGTTGGGCCAGGTGAGCGGCCGGTTTTCTTCCACCGGGGGCTGCGGCATCAGCTCGAATTGCGTCACGCTTTTGGCGCCGTGGCGGTTGCTGGTGCCCACGCAATCACTGCCGGTGTCACCGCCACCGATGACGATGACATGCTTGCCCGCCGCGCTGAGCTGGCCCTTGACCTTGTCGCCCGCGTTCACCTTGTTTTGCTGCGGCAGGAATTCCATGGCGAAGTGCACGCCGTCGAGTTCGCGCCCCGGCACGGGCAGGTCGCGGCTTTGCTCGGCGCCGCCGGTGAGCAACACGGCATCGAATTCCTGCAACAACGTTTCAGGTGAGACGGTCTGCGTGGCATGGTTGGTGACCTTGCTGTGGTCCGCCAGGGCGCCGATCAAGACGCTCGTCTGGAACGTCACGCCTTCGGCCTGCATTTGCACCACACGCCGGTCGATGTGGCTCTTTTCCATCTTGAAGTCGGGGATGCCGTAACGCAGCAAGCCGCCGATGCGGTCGTTCTTCTCGAACACCGTCACCGCGTGCCCGGCACGCACCAGTTGCTGCGCCGCGGCCAAGCCGGCCGGGCCTGAGCCGACCACGGCGACCGACTTGCCGGTCTTGACCGGCGGCACTTGCGGCGTGACCCAGCCTTCGGCCCAGGCGCGGTCGATGATGGCGTGCTCGATGCTCTTGATGCCCACCGGGTCGTCGTTCACGTTCAGCGTGCAGGCCGCTTCGCACGGCGCGGGGCAAATGCGGCCGGTGAATTCAGGGAAGTTGTTGGTGCTGTGCAGCACGTCAATGGCGTTGCGCCAGTCGCCGCGGTAAACCAGGTCGTTGAAGTCGGGAATGATGTTGTTCACCGGGCAGCCGCTGTTGCAAAACGGCGTGCCGCAGTCCATGCAGCGCGCCGCCTGAATGGCAGATTGCGCCGGGTTCAGCGTGATGACGAATTCCTTGTGGTGCTTCACGCGCTCGGCCACGGGCGCATAGCCCTCTTCGAGGCGCTCGTGTTCCATGAAGCCGGTGACCTTGCCCATGTTGTGTCCTGTTGATTGATTGGTTACTTCGCCGGGGCGCTTTGTGGCACGGGGCTGACTTTGGCCTTGCTCACCGCGGCAGCGGTTTGCACCGCGGCGGCGCGCTCGCTCAGCGCACGGCGGTACTCATGCGGGAAGACCTTGACGAACTTCGCCCGTGCCTGCGGCCAGCCATCGAGCACCTCGCGCGCGCGCAGGCTGCCGGTCCAACTGTGGTGGGCCTCGACCAGCTTTCTCAGCAGCACTTCGTCGGCCTGGCCCAGGTGCCAGCTCTCGGCGGCGCCGGCCTGCTCGTCCTTGGGCAGCACCTTTTCCAGCACCACCATGCTGGTGTTGCAGCGTTTGGCGAATTCGCCGTCTTCGTCATACACATAGGCCACGCCGCCGCTCATGCCGGCAGCGAAGTTGCGCCCGGTCTTGCCCAGCACCACCACGGTGCC
>JAYUPO010000541.1:0-2544 GCA_043760085.1 Burkholderiales bacterium | reverse complement strand
GCACCGGTCCTTTCACTGGTGGTTCTTCCAGCTTCCGGGCCTGCCCGAGCGGGCGCTGCTGGACAACGACGCCGCCTTCATCGACTACCTGTGGACCTTCTGGACCAGCCCCGGCCATGAAGACGCCGCCCACATTGCCAGCATCAAGGCCATGCTGGCGCAGCCCGGTGTGTTGACCGCCACCCTGGGCTACTACCGCGCCATGTTGGACGCCACCAAGGGCGACCCGGCCCTGGCCGAACTGCGCGCGCTGATGGAGCGCCCGATTGCCGTGCCCACCTTGGCCCTGTGCGGCGGCGACGACCTGCGCGCCGAACTCATGACCGACCAGGGCAGGTACTTCACCGGCGAATACCGTTATGAAGAAGTGGCAGGCGCCGGGCACTTCTTGCAGCGCGAGAAGCCGGCAGAGGTGACCCGGCTGGTGCTGGAGTGGCTGGGTGCCGGCCGGGCATGAGCTTCGTCAGCGGCCCTCATGCCGCGCCAGGAACGCGCTGATGGCCGCCAGCGTTTCGCCCGGCGCCTCTTCAGGAATGTAGTGGCCGCAATCGAAGGATTGGCCGGTAACGTTTCGTGCAACTTTCTTCCAGGCACCCAGGCAATCGAACTGTTTGCCCACCACGCCGCGCTGGCCCCACAGCACTTGCACCGGCAGCGTGAGCTTCTTGCCGCGGTCAGCGCGGTCGTGGTCAAGGTCGATGCCGCCTGAGGCGCGGTAGTCCTCGCAGGTGGCGTGCAGGGTGCGTGGGTTGGCAAACACGCGCACGTATTCAGCCAGCGCGGCTTTGGAAAATGCCTTCAGCCCCTTGGCCGACAGCCCGCCGCCCAGCAGGTGCAGCGGCACCACGGGTGCGAGCATCTTCTCGGGCAGCGGCGCGGGTTGCAGCATCAAGAACCAGTGGTAGTAGGCCTTGGCAAACGCCATGTCGGTGGCTTCAAACATGGCCAGCGTGGGGCAGATGTCGATGGCGGTGAAGCTGCGCACCACCTGCGGCCCATGGTCGCGCGCCAGGCGGTGGCCCACCCGCGCGCCGCGGTCGTGGCCCACGAGGTGAAAACGAGCGTGGCCCAGGCGGGCCATCACATCAACCATGTCTTGCGCCATCACACGTTTGGAATAGTTGCTGTGGTCGGGCAGGCCCGGTGGTTTTGATGAGTCACCGTAGCCGCGCAGATCCGGACACACCACGCTGTAGTGGCGCGCGAGTTTTGGCGCGATGTGATGCCACATCACGTGGCTTTGCGGGTAGCCGTGCAGCAGCAACAGCGCCGGCCCCTGGCCTGCGCTCAAGCAGTGAATGGTGACGCCGTTGACGCGCAGGTTGCGCGTCTTGAAGCCAGGGAAAAAGGGCATGGTGGTTAACCTTTGGTGTGAGCTGAAGCCCATTGAGTGTTCGCGCTGCTCGTTGGCCGGCCGGGCCGGCGCGCTTTACACAATCCGGCTGCCGCCATGCCCCTGCCAGTACTTCTCGCGCAGCGGCTTCTTGTACAGCTTGCCTGTGGGCAGGCGCGGCAGCTCGAGCGTGAAATCCACCGAGCGCGGGCATTTCAGGCCGGCCAGGTGCTCGTGGCAAAAGGCGATCAGCGCCTGGGCAAACGCCGCGTCGGCCACCACGCCGGGCATGGGCTGCACCACGGCTTTCACCTCTTCGCCCAGGTCTTCGTTCGGCACGCCGAACACCGCGGCATCGGCCACCTGTGGGTGGGTGATGAGCAGGTTTTCGCATTCCTGCGGGTAGATGTTCACGCCGCCAGAAATGATCATGAAAGTGGAACGATCCGTTAGGTACAGGAAGCCGTCGTCATCCACGTAGCCCACATCGCCCACCGTGCTCATGCTGCCGTCGGCCGAGCGCGTGGCCTGGGTGCGCTCGGGGTCGTTGAAGTAGACGAACGGGCTGGCGGTCTTGAACCACAACTCGCCCGGCTGGCCTTTTGGCGCCGGCTGCATGTCTTCGCCCAGCACATGCAGTTCGCCGAGCAGCACCTTGCCCACCGTGCCGCGGTGCGCCAGCCACTCGGCGGTGTTGCAGGCGGTGAAGCCCAGCCCTTCGGTGGCGCCGTAGTACTCGTGGATGATGGGGCCCCACCAGGCGATCATCTGCTCCTTCACCTGCACCGGGCACGGTGCGGCGGCATGCACGGCAATTTGCAGCGACGCCAGGTTGTAGCGCCGGCGCACGTCAGCCGGCAGCTTGAGCAGGCGGCTGAACATGGTGGGCACGAGCTGCGTGTGGGTGATGCGGTACTTCTCGACCAGCGCCAGGAATTGCTCGGGGTCGAAGTGCTCCATGATCACCACGGTGCCGCCATTGCGAATCGTTAACGCCACGTTGGCTTGCGGCGCCGAGTGGTACAGCGGCGCGGGGCTGAGGTACAGCATGGCGTCACGGCATTGCCACAGCGCATTGAGAAAACCGAACAGCGGCAGCGCTTGCGCGGGTGGGTTCTCGGGCAGCGGGCGCAAGATGCCCTTGGGCCGGCCCGTGGTGCCCGACGAATACAGCATCGGGGTGCCCAGCGCTTCGTCGGTGATCGGCGTGG
>JAYUPO010000540.1:0-2544 GCA_043760085.1 Burkholderiales bacterium | reverse complement strand
ACAGCAGCAGCCGCGGCTCCATCGCCTCCATCGGCGCCCACTTTCTGGGCGCCGGGCCACGTCTCAGTTCCGGCTTGCGTAAGGCGCTGTAGCCCTTGGATAGCAGGCCAAAGAGTTTTGTGGGCTTGAGGAAGCGCGCGTCGGAAAGGTTCATGTTTTTCTCCAGGAACGAGTCGCAGCCCGGCTCTGCACATTCGTCAGACACGGTGTCAAGAGCAGGAGCGATCTCGATTCACCATAGGCGGTATTAATTCACATCGCAATACCGCATTTTGAAAATCTGGTTTAAGCAAGGCTGCCATTTAGGAGCACCCCCGCATTTGGGGGGTGCTCCTACGCAGCTCATAGGCGGCTGAGTCTGTGCGCTGCGCCCTGCCCCGCGCCGAGCTGAACTTTCAGCGCCGCGTTCGGGTTGGCCTGCTGGGCGGTTTGGCCCAGCTGGTTGACGAAGCGGGTCTGCCAGTCAGCCTGCTGCGCAGACGCGGCGCGCGTGCGTTTCACTTGCTCGTCCACCGCCCAGTCAATGACGGGCGCCTGTTCGCTGGTCGCGTGTGGCCGCGCTGCGGCCGGCATGTCGGCGTTGAACACCGGCAAGCCGAACGAACGCTCCGGCGTGGCACGCTGCCCTGCCGCAAGCTGCTCGCTCATCACCCCCGTGCCGTGGCCCAGGCCCATGGCGTGGCCCATTTCGTGGCTGATCACCGAGAGCAGGTCCATCTGCCCGCTGGCACCTGAACCGGCCCGCGCTTCAAGCACATTGCCGCGGCCGCTGAACTCGCGGTCATCGCCCGGCGTGGCGTCGATGAACCAGCCGGCGCCCGCCGCGTTCACGTCCACCGTGATCACACCATTGGCGTACTCGGCCAGTTGCCCGCCGGGCAGATCGGCCACCGCGAAGCTGATGCCTTTGAGCGCCGCCAGGTGCGAAGCGTCTTCCACGCGCGCCCAGCGTTGTTGCGCATCAATCGCCAGGGGCACGATTTGCGCCGTGCTCAGCGTGGCGGTGTTATCGCCGCTGCTGGCCACCGTGGCCGTCATGTCCACAGCCGCATTCAACGCTGCGGGCACGGCCGGATCGTTGGTCTTCACGGTCACGCTATCAAAGCTTGCCGAAGCACCCTTGCTGAACAAGCCGAAGCGGCCGTCCACGCCCACTGCGTTGTAGACATAGCCCACTGATGCCTGGCCGTTGAGCGTAACGCTCACGGTGGCGCCGCGCACGGCCACACCCAGCGTGTAGTCAGTCGTCGCATTCAACGCGGTGTTAGCCACCGTGGCATCAATGCTCCAACCCGCCGCGGTGCGGTGGCCGATGAGCACTTGCTTGGCGGCCACGTCAATGGCAGCGAACTTGAAGTCGGTGTCGCTGTAGCGGTCGAACACGATGCCGGCGCGGCCCGTGGTCTTGAGCACCGTGCTCAGGTCGATCAGTGACGTGGCCTGGAACTGCGCCACGCCGCCGAGGTTGAGCAACTGGATCGCGGTGTCGCTGCCGGCCCCCGGCGTACCCGCCAGCCGGCCCGAAGCGGCAGCCCAGGTGCCGGTGCTGGAGTTGGCCACGCCGCTGGTGATGGCACCCGCGCCCGCCGCGAAGTCTTCAGTGCGCGTCACCGTGGCCGCAGGGGGCACCACCTGCACAGCGATGTTGTCCATCGCGCCGCGCGACTTGTTGCTGCCAAAGCCCACCAGGCCCCAGTTCAGGCCGTAGCTGAAACCATCGACCACCGTGGGCGTGAAGGTGTGGCTGAAGGCGTTGCTGTTATCGACGATCAGCGTGGCCGTCAGGCCATTCACCGCCAGCAGCAGGTTGTACCAAGTGTCGTTCTTCACGCTGCCCGGGAACACCGCCTGCTTCAGCACCTGCCAGCCGGCGGCCGTGCGTTGGCCCATTTCGAGTTTGTTGGTGGAGACGTTCAGCCCGGCGAACTTGAAGCTGGTGGGGCTTTGATAGTCGAAGATCACATAGCTGTTCGCGTCCCACCCGGCGGTGGGCTTGACCACCTTCACCGTGGCCAGCACCTCGTAGTACGACGGCAGCGCATCATTCACCTGGTACACGGAAACGGCGTCGGCCTTGTTCGACGCCGCGTCCACTTGCAGCATGCCGCTGGCGACCTGCCAGGTGCCGCTGTCGGGCGCCAAGCCTTGCAGCGTGCCGTCATTGAAGCCGGCCGTGCGCAGCACATCGCGCTTGCCGCCGGGGATGTTGCCCGCCTGCGGGTCGGCCGGAGCGCCGGTCTGGTCGTGCCAGGCGAAGTCTTTCTGCCGAATCAGGCCCAGCTCGCCTTGCGGCTCGCCGTTGCGGAAGGCTTGAGTCGGGTCGCCGTTGGTGTCTTTGAATCGCGTCGGGTCGGCGCCGTCGCTGGCGCTCAGGGTGTACAGGAATTCGGCCAGTTGCGGCTGCAAGGTGCGGCTCACGGTGGCCATGCCAAAGGGGGCGAACGGCACGAGATAACTGTTGAATTCACCCACCCAGTCGATCAACCTGTCGCCACCGGTGTTGCCGATCAACACGTCGCGGCCGGCGCCGCCGAAGGCGCGGTC
>JAYUPO010000539.1:0-2546 GCA_043760085.1 Burkholderiales bacterium | reverse complement strand
CCGCGGTTCCGATCATCACCACCAAGGCCGGGCGGGGCGTGCCGGCCGCCACCAATCGCGCCCGCGCACCAATCATGGCGACCCACCGATCAGCCCCCAAACGGCTGGGCACGTCATAACCGCTGGTCACACCGGCCTCGCTGGCCGCGGACACCACCCAGCGTGGCGTCAGGTCCCACAAGTCGAGCTGTTCTTCCACGCGGCGCTTGATGGCGTCGCCCGCCACCACGCAGCCCAACATGGTGCTCGGCGCGGCCAGAGTGCGCCAGTCCAGTTCGGCCAGTTCGTCAATCGTCTCCAGGAACACCGCCCCTTGAGCGATGAGCTCGGCGCCCGGCTGCGCCGTGGCGTACTGGGCCCACTTCAAGCGGGTGTTGCCGATGTCGATGGCCAGGAAGCTCATGCGCAGAACCCAATGCCGATGAACAAGGGGCGCGAGGCTAGCAGCCCGGGCGCCACCGCGGCGGCCTAAAACAGTCGCCCGCGCTAGGGAAACCACGCAAGGCCAGGGTGCCATGGCGCGTTGGCGCCTTGGTCATGGCCACGGGTGGCATGATCAACGGTCAAGCCCCGCCCCATGCACGCCCCACTCAGCAAGGCCACCGTCATGACCGATCTTTCCGCCGAATATCAAGCGCTGGCCAATTACCGCCCGCGCCACAAGGTGCGCTTCGTCACCGCGGCCAGCTTGTTTGACGGGCACGATGCGGCCATCAACATCATGCGCCGCATCCTGCAGGGCATGGGCGCTGAAGTCATCCACCTCGGCCACAACCGTTCGGTCGAAGAGATCGTCACGGCGGCGGTGCAAGAAGACGTGCAAGGCATCGCCATCAGCAGCTACCAGGGCGGCCACGTCGAGTTCTTCAAGTACATGGTCGACCTGCTGCGCGAGCGGGGAGGCGAGCAGATCCAGGTTTTCGGCGGCGGCGGCGGCGTCATCGTGCCCAGCGAAATTGCCGAGTTGCAGGCCTACGGCGTGGCGCGCATTTACAGCCCCGAAGACGGCCAGCGCATGGGCCTGGCCGGCATGATCGGCGAGATGGTGATGCGTTGCGATCACGCCTCATCCGCAGCGCCCTTGCAGCAGGTGAGCGCGTTGCATGGCCATGGCGACGCCGCCTGGCGACGCCTGGCGCAAACCATCACCACGCTGGACGACGGCAGCGCGGATGCCGCGCTGAAGACCGCACTGCATGAAGGCGCCAAGCGCGCGCATGCCCCGGTGATCGGCATCACCGGCACCGGTGGCGCCGGCAAAAGCAGCCTGACGGATGAGTTGATTCGCCGCATTCGGCTTGATCAAGACGATGGCCTGAACATCGCGGTGATCAGCATCGACCCGTCAAGACGCAAGAGTGGCGGCGCCTTGCTGGGCGACCGCATCCGCATGAACGCCATCGGGCCTTGGAACCTGGGCCCGCGTGTCTTCATGCGCAGCCTGGCCACGCGCGACTTCGGCAGCGAACTCAACCACGCCCTGCCCGATGTGCTGGCCGCCTGCCAATGCGCGGGCTTCGACTTGATCGTGGTCGAAACCTCGGGCATCGGCCAGGGCGACGCCGCCATCGTGCCGTTGGTGGATGTGCCCGTGTACGTGATGACGCCCGAATTCGGCGCCGCCAGCCAGCTCGAAAAAATCGACATGCTCGACTTTGCCGAGTTCGTGGCCATCAACAAGTTCGACCGCAAGGGCGCGCAAGACGCGCTGCGCGACGTGGCCAAGCAAGTGCAGCGCAACCGCAATGCCTTCAACGTGATGCCCGACACCATGCCCGTGTTCGGCACCATGGCCAGCCGCTTCAACGATGACGGCGTGACGGCGCTGTACCAGGCGTTGAAGCCGCGCCTGGCCGATCTGGGGCTGGCACTCAAACCCGGCATCCTGAAGCCGGTGAGTACCCGGCACAGCACGCAGCAAACCGCCATCGTGCCCGGTGCGCGAGTGCGCTACCTGGCCGAGATTACCGACACCGTGCGCGGCTACAAACGCCGTGCGCGCGAGCAGGCGGCGTTGGCACGCGAGGTGCAGCAATTGCGCGAGGCCGCGCGCATGCTGGCTGAAAGCAAGCCCGACAAACCGCGCGCGGCCGAAGCTGCGCTCGACCTGGCGGTGACGCGCGAAGCGCGGCTCGACGCCGGCGCGAAAAAGCTGCTCGCCATGTGGCCGCGCATGCAGCAAGACTATGCGGGCGACGAATACGTGGTGAAGATCCGCGGCAAGGAACTGCGCACGCCGCTGACCAGCACCACCCTTTCCGGCACCAAGGTGCGCAAGGTGGCGCTGCCGCAATACGCAGACCATGGCGAAATCCTGAAATGGCTGCTGCTGGATAACGTGCCCGGCAGCTTCCCCTTCAGCGCCGGCACCTTCGCCTTCAAGCGCGAGAACGAAGACCCCACGCGCATGTTCGCCGGCGAGGGCGATGCGTTCCGCACCAACAAACGTTTCAAATTACTTTCAGAAGGCATGCCGGCCAAGCGACTGAGCACGGCGTTCGATTCCGTCACGCTGTACGGCAACGACCCCGACTTGCGGCCCGATA
>JAYUPO010000538.1:0-6331 GCA_043760085.1 Burkholderiales bacterium | reverse complement strand
TACGGCAATGCCGAACGCGCCGTGGTGGAGATTGCCCACCGCCTGGCGCGGCGCGAGCCGGTGCAGCAGATCACCGATGTGCGCGGCACCGCGTTCATGGTGCGCGATGCGCATGCACCCAGCGGTTATAGCGAGATCGATTCCACGGAAGTGGATCGTGCCGGCCGCATCGACGACCACATCAACCCGTATCTGACCACCGCGCAAGCGGCGGCGGCCCAAGGCCAGGTCTGTGTGCAGGGCGATGCCGCGGCCGCGCCGCAAGAAACCGTGGTGGCCATGCCCACCAGCAAGAAGACCCGCCGCGTGGCCCTGCCGCTGCGCGACAAGACCGTGATCCGCCTGCCGGCCTATGAACAGGTGAAGAGCGACCCCGTGCTGTACGCCCATGCCAACCGCGTGCTGCACCTGGAAACCAACCCCGGCAATGCGCGTGCACTGGTGCAGCGCCACGGCGAGCGCGATGTCTGGATCAACCCGCCGCCGATTCCGCTGGCCACGGCAGAGATGGACCTGGTGTTCGACCTGCCCTATGCCCGCTCGCCGCACCCGCGCTATGCCGACGTAAACGGCCGCCACGACGGACCGACCAAGATCCCGGCCTGGGAAATGATCCGCTTCAGCGTGAACATCATGCGTGGCTGTTTTGGTGGCTGCACCTTCTGCTCGATCACCGAACACGAAGGCCGCATCATCCAAAGCCGCAGCGAGGATTCGGTGATCCGCGAAATTGAAGACATGCGCGACAAGGGGCAAGGCTTCACCGGCGTGGTCAGCGACCTGGGCGGCCCCACGGCCAACATGTACCGCATCGCCTGCAAGAGCCGCGAAATCGAAGCCGCTTGCCGCAAGCCGAGTTGCGTCTACCCCGGCATCTGCCCCAACCTGAACACCGACCATGCGCCGCTGATCAAGCTCTATCGGCGCGCCCGTGCGCTGCCGGGGGTGAAGAAAATCCTCATCAGCTCGGGCCTGCGCTACGACCTGGCCGTGAAGTCACCCGAATACGTGAAGGAACTGGTGACGCACCATGTGGGCGGTTATTTGAAGATCGCGCCCGAGCACACCGAAGGCGGGCCGCTGAGCAAGATGATGAAGCCGGGCATGGGCGCGTACGACCGCTTCAAGCAGATGTTCGACCAGTTCAGCGCCGAGGCCGGCAAGAAGCAGTTCCTGGTGCCGTACTTCATTGCCGCGCACCCCGGCACCAGCGACGAAGACATGATGAACCTGGCCATCTGGCTCAAGCGCAACAGCTTTCGCGCCGACCAGGTGCAAACCTTCTACCCCAGCCCCATGGCCACGGCCACGGCCATGTACCACTCTGGGCTGAACCCGCTCAAGGGCATCAGCCGTTCTAACGAACGAGGTGAGCGGGTACAGATCGTGCGTGGCGAACGCCAGCGCCGGCTGCACAAGGCGTTCTTGCGTTACCACGATGCCAACAACTGGCCGCTGCTGCGCGAGGCTTTGAAAGACATGGGGCGCGCTGATTTGATCGGCAATGGCAAGCACCAGCTGGTGCCCAACTACCAGCCGGCCACCGGCGGCGTCTATGAAAGCGCGCGGCGCAAGAACTCCACACCGGCGAGGGAGAAGCGTTCCAGCGTGACGCAAGGGCGCCTGCTCACCCAGCACACCGGCTTGCCGCCGCGCGCGGGTGTGGCGGGTACACCCATGCGGCGCAAGCCAAAGGCCTAAGGCAGGCGCTGGCTCAGCGGGTTTGCACCGCCGAGGTGATGATCACGTCCGGGATCGGCGTGCATTCCGGCGAGGTGGTCACACCACGCAATGCCTCGCAGGTGGCTGGGTTGCCCGCCAGGCCGTGAATGGCGTCCGCCATCGCAGGAGTCAGCGTGCCTGCGGCATCGGCGGTCACGGCGCCAAACACGGCATAGCCGCCGTTGAAGCTGTCAAGAAATGCCGAGTTGTCTTTCATGTTGATGAAGAACTGCGAAGCGGCGGTGTCCGGTGCGGCCAGGCGCGCCATGGCGATGCTGTATTTGATGTTGCTCAGGCCTTTGCCCACTTCAAGCGCGATCTGCGCTGCCGTGACCTTCTGCAAAGGTGCATTGCCCGTGCGCACCGGGAACAGGCCACCACCCTGAATGACGAAATCGGTGGAAACGCGGTGGAAGATCAGGCCGTTGTAGAAGCCCGCATTCACGTAGCCCAGGAAGTTGTCCACCGTGATCGGTGTCTTGTCCGGCGCCAGGGTGATGACCATGCTGCCGTTGACGCTGCCGCCATTGCTAACCGTCAACGTTACCTGCGGCACCAGCACCGTGAAGTTGGCGTTGGCCAGCCCCAGGCCGTCGCTGACGCGGGTGACGAAGACCTGCTGCGCGCCCACTTTGGACACCCTGCATTGGTAGTAAGACGTGGTGTCGGCGTTGGCCGGGATCAGGGTCGGGTGAACGGTGATGAGGCTGCACCCGGGCGACGAAATCGTGGCCCCGGCCAGGCCGGTGCCCGTGACGGTGACGTCCATGTTGTTGGCGTACTTGGCCGCCGAGGTGGCCACGCTGCTCACCGTGAGCGTGCCGGTGCTGCCGCCGCCGCCACCACCACCGCCGCAGGCGGCAAGGGCAGCAGTGGCAATCAACGCGGCGGTGGCGCGCAACGCGCGGCTGTGTGGGATGTTCATGTCTTGGGCTCCGAAATAGGCGTGGGTCATTGAAATGGCTTAACCGCGCGATGCTAGGGCACCGAACCGGGTCGCCTTGTTCCAAGAAACCGGCTTTGGCCGGTCAATAGTGGGTCAGTACCGGGTCAGTACCGGGTCAACAGTGGGCGGTTGGCATGCCATCAAGGCGGCACTTAGCAGCACAAAGGGGCCTGTTTACCCGTTACTTTTTGACATCAATTGAGGGTGCGGTTTCTAGAATTTGTTTGTAACACGACCTCCGAAAGATCGCCATGCGCCTGCCCGTCTTCTTGCAATCAAAAGTGTTCGCGGCCTGCTTGCTCGCTTGCGCCTTGGCCTGCGGCCCGGCACACGCGCTGGACGTGGTGGCGCCCGAGGCCACCAACAGCGCGGCCAGCGGCAAACTGCGCGAAGGCCGTGACGCATTGGCCGCGCAAAAGCTCGATGCGGCCCAGGCCGCCTTTACCGAGGCGGCGCGCCTGGCCCCGAAGGACCCGCGGCCCTGGGTGGGCCGCTCGGCCGTGGCGCAACTGCGCGGCCGTGCCGCCGAAGCGCGCGAACACATGTCGCGTGCCGTGGCCTTGGCGCCAGACCATGCGCGCGTGCTGCACATCCAGGGCCAGTTGCTGCTCGACCAGCAAGACCACGCCGCCGCTGAAGCCGTGTTTCGCAAGATCCTGGGCCTGGCGCCCAAGCAGATCGAAAGCCAGATCGGCTTGGCCAATGCCCTCAGCGGCCAGAGCAAGGCCGCGCCCGCGCGCGAGCTGCTGGCCCAGGCCGCCAAGGCTGCCACCGCACCGGCAGATTGGCTGCTGCTGGGCAACGCCCAGTTGGCCGCCGGCGATGCAGATGCCGCCCTGATGGCGTTCAACAAAGTGCCCTCCGGGCAAGACACCATGGCGGCGGCGCAGGCCGGCAAGGCCGAAGCCCTGGAGCGCCTGGGCCGCCCCGAGATGGCGCTGGCCGCCCTGCAGCGTGCCATCGAAGCGGCGCCGACCCAGGCCGACCTGCAGATACGGCGCGGCCTGGTCTATGAACAATTAAAACGGCCCGACAGCGCCGAGGCGGCCTACCGCGAAGCCATCCGCCTGGACGAAAAGAGTGCGGCCGGGCACAACAACCTGGCCTACCTGCTGGGCAGCCGCGGCGTCAAGCTCGATGAAGCGCTCAGCCATGCCAAGCGCGCCTTGCTGCTGGACCCGTCGGCCGCCATGTTCGACACCCTGGGCAGCGTGCACCTGGCGCGGCGCGACTTCGAGGCGGCCCGCACGGCGCTGGAACAGGCGGTGGCCAAGGCGCCCGAGCGCGACGTCTACCGCCAGCGCCTGGCCCAGGCGCAAGCCCAGGGCAAAGGCGGTGAGGCCGTGGCCGCAGCGTTGGCCAGTGCACCGCCCGCCACCGTGGCGGCGCGGCCAGCCAAGACCGTGCCCAGCATCACGGCCACCGCTTCGCATCCGGCGCCGCTTGGCAGTGCCGCCGCCAGCGCTGCTGCTGCGGGGGTCACCACTGCCGGTGCCGGTGCCAGTGCCGGGGCGAACGTGGCGACAAACGTTGGTGCAAACGCTGCTGCCAGCGCCACCGTATCTGGGGCGGCTGCCGCCAGCGATGCGCGCGCCGCCGTGGCCAGCCGCTTGCAGGCCTGGGAAAGCGCCTGGGAAGCCAAGGACGCGGACCGTTACCTGGGCGTGTATGCCGCAGACTTCAAGCCCGAAAAGCATCGCAACCGCGACGAGTGGGTGGCCGACCGGCGCAAGAAACTCGACAAGCCGGGCAGCATCCAGATCGAGCTCGACACACCGAACTTCGCGGTGGCGGGTGACGTGGTCAAGGTCACCTTCACCCAGCGCTACAGCTCGTCGAACTACAAGGACGAAACGCGCAAGCAACTGGAATGGGTGAAAGAGGCCGGGGAGTGGCGCATTCGCCGGGAAACCACGCTGTGAGGGCGGTTTGCGCCGAGCGGCGAACCCACCGCGAACCCACCGCCGTGAGCGCGCGGTTCAGGCCGGCTTGAACCCGTCTTTCAGGCCGGTGACGCGGTTGAACACCGGCGCGCCGGCGCGGTGGTCGTAACGGTCGGCCACGAAGTAGCCGTGGCGTTCGAACTGAAAGTGCTGCTCCGGCGCGGCGCCTGACAAGCCGGGTTCGAGCCACGCCGTGGCCACGCTCTTGCTGTGCGGGTTGATCTCATCCAGCACGTCGCCACCGTCGGCACCGGGCCGTTCGGCGCTGAACAGCGGGTTGAACAGGCGCACCTCGGCGCGCACGGCTTCATGCGCCGCCACCCAGGTGATCACACCCTTGGTCTTGACGGCATTGGCGCCGGGCGTGCCGCTCTTGGTATCGGGCACCAGTTCGGCCAGCACTTCGGTGACGTGGCCGGCGGCGTCTTGCCGCTGGCCGGTGCAACGAATGACGTAACCATATTTCAGCCGCACCAAGCTGCCGGCCACGGCGGCGCCGTCCGGCCCCGTGCGCGGCGGGCTCAGGCGGTGGTAGCCCTTTTCGGGGTTGGCCTGGAAGTCGTCGCGCTCAACCCACAACTTCGGCCCCAGCGTGAAGCTGCGCTGGCCGCGTTCCGGTTGCGCCGGGTGCACCGGCGCCTGGCAGGGCTCGTGGTGGCCTGCGCCCACGCCTGCGCCCATCACCTGCGTCCAATTGGTGAGCGTCAGCGCCAGCGGGTCGAGCACGGCCATGGCGCGCGCCGCCTTGGCGTCGAGGTCATCGCGCAGCGCAATGTCGAGCCAGGCATAGTCGATCCAGCCGCCTGATTTGGTCACCCCCGTGCGCTCGGCCAGCAGTTGCAGGCTGGCCGGTGTGTAGCCGCGCCGGCGCAGGCCCACCAGCGTGGGCATGCGTGGGTCGTCCCAGCCATCGACCACTTTCTCTTCCACCAGTTGGCGCAGCTTGCGCTTGCTGGTGACGATGGTGGTCACATTCAAGCGCGCAAATTCATACTGCTTCGGCAGCGGTGCGCTCAACAGGCCGCACTCGGCCAGGCGTTCCAGCAGCCAGTCATAAAACGGCCGCTGGTCTTCAAATTCGAGCGTGCAAATGCTGTGCGTGATGCGTTCCAGCGCGTCTTCAATCGGGTGCGCATAGGTGTACATCGGGTAGATGCACCAGGCATCGCCCGTGTTGTGGTGCGTGGCGCGCTTGATGCGGTACAGCGTGGGGTCGCGCAGGTTGATGTTGGCGTGCGCCATGTCGATCCTGGCGCGCAGCACCATCGCGCCGTCGGCATGCTGGCCGGCTTTCATTTCGCGCAAGCGCGCCAGGTTTTCCGCGGCCGGCCGGTCGCGCCACGGGCTGGCCTGGCCCGGGGTGTTGAAGTCACCACGGTGGCTGCGCATGTCGTCGGCGCTTTGCTCGTCCACATAAGCGTGGCCGGCGTTCACCAGCGCCTCGGCGGCGCGGTACATGAAGTCGAAGTAATTGCTGGCGTAGTAGAGGTGGCTGACGCCGCCCACGTTCCAGTCAAAGCCCAGCCAATGCACAGCGTCGATGATGGCGTCAACGTACTCCTGCTCTTCTTTTTCGGGGTTGGTGTCGTCGAAGCGCAGGTGGCACACGCCGCCGTAGTCACGCGCCAGGCCGAAGTTGACGCAAATGCTCTTGGCGTGGCCGATGTGCAGGTAGCCGTTGGGCTCGGGCGGGAAGCGGGTGCGGATGCGCGCGGCGTCG
>JAYUPO010000537.1:0-18747 GCA_043760085.1 Burkholderiales bacterium | reverse complement strand
GGTTGGGCCACGAGGCACCGTATTGCACCGAAGGCGCCACGCTGCCTTTGTACACGGCGTGCGTGGCCGGGCTGTCGGCGAAGAACACGCCGTCGAAGCAGCCACGTTCCAGCGTGCGCGCCATGCCTTGCCAATAGGCAAAGTCTTGCAGGCCGGCGAGTTGGCCGTCGGCCGGGTCGGCCCAGCTCAACATGGTGTGGGTGCTGGCGCTGTGGATCAGCATTTGCAGCAGGTGCATTTTTTCTTGCGGCATGGCGAGGTCTCGGTGTGCGTGTTAACGAACGAGGGAACGCACGAATTCGTCGCCCAGGCCGACCTCGCGGCAATGCTTGGCATAGCGGTCCAGGCGCAGGAAGACGTCGTCGTAATCCACCGCGTTGCCGGCTTCATCCAGATACACCAGCGGGCCCATGACATGGAACAGCGCCGTCATGTGGCCCACCGCGGGGTCAATGTACAGGGTGTGAATGTGGCCGGCGGGCTCGTAGGCAAAACTGCCGGCGCGCGCGATCCAGTCGTGTTCGCGGTAGCCCCAGGCGCCGTCCTGGGTCCAGGCCGTCACGGGCGACGCATGGCGGTGTTTTTGAATCGTGCCCGAGCCCTGGGCCTTGAGGATGCTGACCCAGCCCCCGTTGGAGACGTCAAACAACAAGGGCCGCACCTTGCCCATCTTGCCCAGCGGGTACCATTTTTCGTCTTCGACCATCACGCCGGGGTCGAACATTTCCTTGACGGTGTAGGGCGAAGCGGGGATGTGGACCATGGCTGGACGTTGACGTTTATACCGCCAAGACTGATGTTGTTCCAGATGGTACTTTATGTTTACCGGCAAGTAAAGTGGCCCGCGGCACCGCCCGCTGCACCCCCCGCTGCACCCGCGCCAATGCGGCTATGCTCGGAACGGCCACCCGGCCTGCTTTGAAGGTGACCCATGATCGCCCTGCCCACACGACTGACTTGCCTGGCCCTGCTGTGCCTGGGCTGCGTGTCCATCGGCCAGGCCGAGAGTTCGGCCTCTTCGGCATCGAGCGCCGCTTCCACCTCGGTGGGCAGCGCATCCGATTCGATCCGCGGCTCCAGCAACAGCTCCTCGCGCACCACCCACCAGGTGGCGCAGGGCGATTACCGCATCGTTGCGGTGGCCGCAGTCGTGCCGGGCAACGGCCGCTTTCGCTTGACGCTGCAAGCCGTGGCCTTGCCCGGTGCGGCCGGCGCGCTGACGCTCGAACTGCCCGAGCAGGCCGTGGCCCCGCGTGGCTTGGCGGCGCAAGAACTGGTCAGCGTGCGCCAGCGGCCCTATGGCCTGGAATTCGCGCGTGCCGATGTCGGCTCAAACACACGCGAGCCGTTCTTCCTGGTGCTGGCTGATGACTGGCACCGCGAGCTTGACGCCCGCCCCGTGACCTTGTGAAGCCCTGGGGTTGAACGCATGCGCGCACTGCTGCTGGCCTTGGGCGTGTGGGCCGGCGCCGGCGCGGTGCAGGCGGGCTCGGCCGTTCAACCCTTTTGCGCCCAGGCGCCGAGCTTGAGCGCCGCGCAGCAAGACCGCGTGTTGAGCTTTGCCGCGCTGGTCAGGCAAGAGCTGGAAGGCTCCGGCCAGGCCGTGGCGCTGGTGTCGCGCGCTGGCCTGAAGCTGCAACGTTTCAATCTGCGCTATTCACATGCCGGGGTGAGCCTGAAGGCCAGCGCCAACGGCGCGTGGTCGGTGCGCCAGCTCTACTACGCCTGCGACGAGCAACGCCCGCGCCTGTACGACCAGGGCCTGGCCGGCTTTGTGCTGGGCAATGACGATGCAAACAGCGGTTATGTGTCGATCGTCCTGCTGCCGGGTGCGCAGGCCGCTGCGCTGGAAGGCACCGCGCTGACCGCGCCCACCGCACTGCGCCTGCTCGGCACCAGCTACAGCGCCAACGCGCATGCCTTCAGCCAGGCGCACCAGAACTGCAACCAGTGGCTGGTGGAACTCATCGCCGCGGCCTGGGGGGCGCTGGGGCCGGGCGAGAACCTGCGTGCGCAGGCTCAGGCCTGGCTGCAAGACCAGGGTTATGCGCCCAAGCCCGTGGACGTTGGTTCGCACTGGCTGATGCTGGCCGCCCCGTTCATCCCCTGGGTGCACCTCGACGACCACCCGCAAGACGATCTCTACGCGCTGCGTTTTCGCACCAGCACGCCGGCCGCCATCGAGGCCTTCGTGCACCAGCACCTGCCCGGCGCGCAGCGCATCGAGCTGTGCCACGACGGCCGCCAGGCCGTGATCCACCACGGCTGGGAGCCGCTGGGTGAAGGCTGCGTGGCCGGGCCGAACGACCGCGTGGTGGCACTGCAATGAGCCCCGCCCGGCCGCCCGAAGGGGCGCTGCGCAGTGCGCAGCACGAAGGTAACGCAATGACCACCGACCCCATCACCCTGGCCGTGCTGCAAAACGGCCTGGGCCAAGTCTGCAACGAGATGGACCTGGCCTTCGTGCGCAGCGCCTTCAGCCCGGTGATCGCCGAGGCGCTGGATCGCTCCGACGGCATCTACCACCGCAGCACCGGCGAACTGATTGCCCAAGGTGAGTTGGGCTTGCCGGTGTTCGTGGGCACCATGCAGTTCACCGTGGCCGCGGTGATCGAGCGGGTGCAACGCCTGAACATCACGCTGCACCCGGGCGATGTCTTCATCGTCAACGACCCCTACCTGGGCGGCACGCACTTGATGGACGTGAAGTTCGTCGCCCCCTACTTCCACCAGGGCAAGCTGTGGTGCTGGCTGGCCAACACCGGCCACTGGCCCGACACGGGCGGCTCGGTGCCGGGCGGCTTTTCGGCCACCGCCACCGAGGTGGAGCAAGAAGGCCTGCGCCTGCCGCCGGTGAAGCTGTTCAAGCAAGGCGTGATGGATGAAGAGATCCTGGCCATCATCCAAAGCAACATCCGCGTGGCCGACCAGCGCATTGGCGACATCAAGGCCCAGGCGGCGGCACTGACCACCGGCGACAAGCGCCTGTCGGCACTGCTCGAACGTTATGGTGCGGGCACGGTTGAGCAAGCCATCGTTGAATTGAAGCAACGCGCCGCGCAGCAAATGCGCGCGCAGATCGAGCGCATTCCACCCGGCACCTACGAAGCCAAGGCCTTTGTCGATTCCGACGGCGTGGTCAACGAGCCGCTGACCATTGCCATGCGCATCACGCGCAGCGGCGTGGGGCTTGATGCAAAACTAACGTTCGACATGAGTGGCTCGTCGCCGCCCTGCCTGGGGCCGATGAACAGCGTCATCGCCACCACCAAGTCTTCGGTCTACCTGGCCATGAAGCACATCTTCCCCGAGGTGCCGCTGAACGCCGGCACCTTTGAGCCGCTGCACATCATCGAACCCGAGGGCACGTTTTTGTATGCGCGCTACCCGCGGCCGGTGTCGGGCTGCGCGGCCGAGGTCAGCCAGCGCATCGCCGAGGCCGTGTTCGCCGCGCTTGGCCAGGCCATTCCGCACGAGCTGTTCGGCGCCCCGGCCGGCACCAGCGGCAACCTGGGCGTGGGCGGCTTCGACCCGCTGAAGGGCCGCGCCTACGTGATGTACGTCATCAGCGGCGGCGGCTATGGCGGCAGCCCGGCGGGCGACGGTATTTCCAACGGCTGCTCGACCATCGGCATTTCCAAGACCACACCCGTCGAGATCATGGAGCAGCTCTACCCCGTGCTGTTCGAGGAGTTCTCGCTGCACGAAGGCTCGGGCGGCGCGGGCGAACAGCGCGGCGGCTTTGGCGTGAACTACCGCATCCGCCTGCTGCGCGGCCAGGCACGCGTGAGCATGGTGATGGACCACGGCCGCTTCGGCCCGCCAGGCGCCCAGGGCGGCGCGGCCGGCGGCGTGAACAAGGTGATGATCCTGCGCGGCGGCGTGGAATACGTGCCGGCGCACTTGTCAAAAGACCAGGACATCCAGATCCAGGCCGGCGATGTGATCTGCGTCTCCACGCCCGGCGGCGGCGGCTATGGAGATGCCGCGCGGCGCAGCGCGCAGGCGCTGGCGCAGGATGTGGCGCTGGGTTACTACACCGAAGAGCAGGCCAGGCAACGCTTCGGTTAAAGACCGGCGCTGCCGCATTCGGCCGGCCTTGGCGCGCGCTCAGGCCGCGATGTTGATCATGCTGCCCTTGGGCATGCTGTCCACCGGCGCCGCTTGCGCCTGGCCACCCAATGCGCCGGCCAGGCGGCTCAGGAACGCGGCCAACTGCGTCGCGCTGGTGCTGGCATTGGTGCTGGTGGCGCCGGGGTTGAGCGCGGCCACGAGCTTGGAGAAGGCCGACAGCAAAGGCGAAGTCGGTGCCGGTGCAGCCACGGGCGCGGCGACTGGCGTGGCCGTGGCGGGCGCGGCCGGCGTGGTGCTGGCCACGGTGCCGGCTGTGGTGCTGGCGGCGCTGGCAATGCTGGTGGCGCTGGTGGGTTTGATGACCGGGTTGGTGGCCGGCACCGGCGCCGGCGCGGCAACTGGCGCTGTGGCGATGACAGGCATGACTGTGGCGGGGGGCTCGCCCGCAGCGCCGGCAGCCGGCGTGGCCACCACCGCTTGCGGCGCGAACTGGCTGGCCAAGGCTTGCAGGCGTTGTGCCAGATCGTCATAACTGCGCCGGCCACCCCAACCCTGGCCATGCCGGCCCGGGCCGTCTTCATTGCCAGCGCTGCGCAAGGCATGAAACAACTCGTGCGCAAACTCGAAGGTGGCCTGTCGCAGGTCGCGTGCGTCAACGCTGGGCAGCGGGGTGGCTGCGGTGGCCGTGGTCGCCGTGGTCGCCGTGGTCGGCATGGTGGCCGTGGGGGCCGTGGGGGCCGTGGGGGCGGCCGTGGTGCCGGTGGGCTTGACGGTTGCCGTGGCAACAGCGCCAGCCAGTGCGGTGATGGGTGTGGTGGTGGGTGAGGTGCCGGGTGCAACCGGTGCGGCCACCGGCGCCGTGCCCGAAGGCATGCCAGTGCCACTGCCTTGCAGGCTCTTCAACGCCTCCATCATGGCGGCCACCAGCGGGTTGTCGGCGTTGCGGCGCGGGCCGTGGCCTTGGCCCTGCTCGTGGCCACGGGCGCGCCCGTGGTCGTGGCCATGGCCGTGGCGCGGCATGCGCTCGACGCTGTGAGTCGCCAAGGCGGGGGTGGTGGATGACAGGGCAGCGATGGACATCAGAACTCCTTGTGTCGAGCGCCAGGCCAAGCTCGGCGAGCGGCGCGAAAACGGGTTGAAGCCTGGCTATCGGCCCGCCTGGCCGGCGGCTGTAGTTAAGCCCCTTTCACCTGCCTGTTTCAGCACCCGCCACCCAGCTTGGCACGCCCACTCTTCTGCCAACAAGCCGCCATACGTCTTGTAACCACGGCCTGCCGACTTCGTGCGAGCCTTGTTACATGTTCAGCCGCTTTGGATTGATATGAGCAAGCACTCTTTCGCAGCGTTCCCGGGCCCGGCCCGTGCCATCGCGGTTGCGGCCGCCGTTGTGCTGGCCGCTTGTGGCGGCAACGGCAGCGGCGACCCCAGCAGCACCAGCAGCACCAGTAGCACCAGCGACCCCAGCGGTACCGCCAACCTGGACGACGCCCAGGCGCGCAAGCACCCGCCGCCCCCGCCCCCGCCACCCCCGCCGCCGCCCACCATCACGGCCAGCGACGCCGTGCGCCTGGCGCACCAGGCCAGCTTCGGCCCCAGCGAAACCTTGGTGGCCGACATTCGCAGCCAAGGCGCGGCACCCTGGGTGGCCGCGCAAATGCAGCTGGCCGGCTCCACCTACACCCTGGGCGGCAGCGACCTGGTGCACAAGAACACCAGCAACACCGACTTCTGCCAGCAAAGCGCCTACGCCGGTGAAAACTGCTGGCGTGACTGGTATTCGACCACGCCCCAGGTGTGGGACTTCTATCGCAACGCCACCCAACGCAGTGACCAGTTGCGCCAGCGTGTGGCGCTGGCCTTGCAGCAGATCGTGGTCATCAACGGCATTGAAGTCTCGGGCAGCTACGGCTTCAGGAACTACCACAACAACCTGCTGGCGCAGGCCTTCGGCAACTACCGCCAGGTGCTCAAGAGCGTGGCCTTGTCGCCGCTGATGGGCGACTTCCTGAACAACGTGAACAACCACAAGGCGGCACCGAACGAGAACTTCTCGCGCGAGTTGTTGCAGTTGTTCAGCCTGGGCACCTGCATGCTGAATGCCGACGGCACGCTGGCCGGCGGTGTGTGCACGGCCACCTACAACAACGACAACGTGCGCGCCTACGCCTATGCCCTGACCGGCTGGACCTACCCCGCCGGCGGCGCCACCGCCTGGGGCTGCTGGCCCAGCGGGGCGAACTGCCGCTACTACGGCGGTGACATGGTGGCGCTGGCCAGCTTTCACGACGGCACTGAGCGCAAGCTGCTGGGCGGCTTGACGGTGCCCGCCGGCAGCACCGCGCCCCAGGCACTGGAATTGGTGCTGGACAGCCTGATGCAGCACGCCAACCTGGCGCCGTTCATCAGCAAGCAGTTGATCCAGCACCTGGTGAGCGCCAACCCCTCGCCGGCCTATGTGCAGCGCGTGGCCGGCGCCTTCACTGCCGGGCGCTTCAGCGCCGGCGGCCTGAACTTCGGCGCCGGCACGCGCGGCGACCTGGCCGCCACCGTGGCCGCCGCGCTGCTCGACGCCGAAGCGCGCAGCGCCACGCCCGCGGCCAGTGCCGGCAAGTTGCGTGAGCCGGTGCTGCTGTTCACCGGCGTGCTGCGCGCGCTGAACGGCAAGACCGATGGCGAAGCGCTGGGCTGGTGGTGGGGCGAAGCGGCACGCCAGCATGTGTTTCGCCCGCCTTCGGTGTTCAACTTCTACCCGCCCGACTATCCCGTGGCCGGCACCAGCCTGGTCGGCCCGGCGTTCGGCATCCACAACGCCAACACCTCGCTCGAACGGCTGAACTACCTCACCTACCTGTTGATGTGGAACGGCAGCACGCCCGCCGCCAGCGTGCCCGGTGCGCTGGGAACGAGCGTCAACCTCAGCGCCTTTGAAGCCGACGCTGCCGATGCCGGCAAGCTGGTGGACCGGCTGTCGCTGCTGGCCACCGGCGGGCCACTGCCCGGCGCGGCGCGCACCACCGTGGTCAACGCCGTGGCGGCGTTTGACAGCAGCACGAGCAGCACCTGGGTCGCCGAGCGCGTGCGCCAGGCGGCCTACCTGGTGTTTGCCGCACCCCAGTACCACGTGCAGCGCTAAGCAGCACTCACGCAGGAGCATCACGATGAAAACGACTCACCTCCACCCCACCCGCCGCCACTGGCTCAAGGCCACCGGCCTGGGCGCGGCATCCTTGCTTGGCGCCGGGGGCCTGGGCAGCTTGCTGCTGCCCGGCCGCGCCGCCCACGCCGCCGACTACAAGGCCCTGGTCTGCATCTTCTTGTACGGCGGCAACGACGGCAACAACATGGTCGTGCCGCTCGACGCCACGCGCTACGCGCAATACGCCGGCGTGCGCCAGGGCCTGGCCTTGCCGCAAGCCAGCCTGCTGCCGCTGGGCGGCAGCAGCTTCGGCCTGCATCCGGCGCTGGCCGCGCTGCAAACCGCCTGGTCCAGCGGAAAACTGGCGCCGGTGTTCAACGTCGGGCCGCTGGCCGCGCCATTGACCAAGGCGCAGTACCGCGCCGCGGTGGCCAATTCCCCCCTCATCCCCGACAACCTGTTCTCGCACTCCGACCAGCAAACGCTGTGGGAAACCGGCAGCGCCCGTGCGCTCACCCGCACCGGCTGGGGTGGCCGCGCCAGCGAGGTGCTGGCCACCACCAACCCGGTGATCTCGGTGGGCGGCAATGGCCGCTTTGGCGTGGCCTCGCTGGCCGGGCCGTTGGTGCTGCCCGGCCCGGGCGCCACGTTCGGCGCCTATGAACTGGGCAGCGAGCCCTGGCGCCTGAGCTACGCGCCCCTGGTGGCACGCGCCGATGCGCTGCGTGCGCTGTACAACCAGCCGCAAGACAACCTGCTGGGCGAGGCCCTGGCGCGGCAGCAACGCGACGCCTTTGCCATGTCCGAGCGGCTGGCTGGCATGGTCAAGGTGCTGCCCGGCCAGCCCGACGCGGTGGCCGCCATCGACGCCGCCTTTGCCCCGCTCACCGTGGCCGGCAAGCTGAGCACGCCCCTGGCCGCGCAGCTCTACCAGGTGGCCAAGCTGATTGCCGGCAACGCCACCGTGCAGGGCAACCGGCAACTGTTCTTCGCGCAGCTCGGCGGCTTCGATCTGCATGGCGAGCAAGCCTTGGGCAGCGACGCCACGCAGGGCGCGCATGCGCGGCTGCTCAAGCAGTTGGGCGACGCCATGGCCGCGTTCCACGACGCCATGGTGAACCTGGGCCTGGCGCAAACCGTCACCGCGTTCACGCAAAGCGATTTCGGCCGCACCTTGAAGCCCAACAACAGCACCGGCACCGACCATGCTTGGGGCAACCACCACCTGGTGCTGGGCGGCGCGGTGCGCGGCGGCGCCACCTACGGCCGCTTCCCTGAACTGGCCCTGGGCGGGCCCGACGATGTGGGGCAAGACAGTTGGGAGCTGCACGGGCGCTGGATCCCCAGCACCTCGGTCGACCAGTACGCCGCCACGCTGCTGCGCTGGTTCGGCAGCAGCGAGGCACAGCTCGATGCGGTGCTGCCCAACCTGGTGAACTTCGGCGCCAACCGCGGCCTGGGTTTTGTGTGACGGGGTGCGTGTCGGCGCGTGGGCCGGCCCGTTAACATCGCGCCCCTGAACACTTGCCGGCGCCGCGTGCGCGCCCATGAGGAGCCCCTTTGGATTTGCATGTACGCATCACCATCGTCGATGAACTGGCCGACGATGTCGTTCACGCCACCGGCATGCTCGACCTGGCCAGCGGCGAGATCCGCGATGTCAAGCACGAAGACTATGACGTGGCCGAGCGTGGCCTGCCCGCCGAGGCCAAGGACTACGAATTCACCTGCGGGCAGCTCACCAGCAACGGGCGCGACGTTGAGTTTCGCATCGAGGTCGATGTCATGGCCGGGCGCTATTCGGTCACGCCCAGCGAGCTGCTTGAACTGAAGGGCCGCGCCGCGCGGCTGTTTTCCAAAGCGCCGCCCAAGTAAGGCTTCGGCCCAGCCGCCCAGTCAAAGCGCGCCGCCGGCCACCACCGGTTCCACAGTGGCACGGTGAAGCTCCAGGCGAACAGCGCCACGATCAGCCCCTGCGGCTTGAACAGGCCGAACTGCCAGGCGAACGCCGTGGCGCCCACGCAAACGGCATAGGCGATGCGCGCACGCGCATGCTGCGGCGTGGTCATGGGGTCGGAGATCATGAAGAACGCGAACAACAGCAGCGCGCCGTTCAGCGCCTGGTGCTGCCACATCGCCCAGGCCAGCGGCGGCGCATAGCCCAGCCAGGCCAGGCGCAGCGCGATCAAGCCCAGCCAAGTGGCCAGCAGTGCCACGCTGATGCCCCAGCGCGCCACCCGGCCGGTGACCAGCGCCCCTAACACCACCATCCACAGGCCGGCGAGCAGCCCCTGGCCCCATTGCCCGGGCGAGAGCCAGGCGTGGGGCAGCCACATCAGCGCCGCGAACGCCGCCAGGTTGGCCGGGTTGAGGAAGTGGCCGCGCGCGCTGCCCGCACCGGCACGCAGCAGGAATTTGCTCGACATGGCCACGCCGGCCAGCAGCGGGTGCAGCCACAGCACATCACTGCGCACCAGGATGCTGATGCCGCAGGCGCTCACCACCGCGCTCAGGTAACCGCCCCAGCGCTTGCGCGAGGGCAGCTTCAGCCCAAACTGCCAGAACGCCTGCGTGCCCAGCGCGGCGGCGAAGGTGAGCGCCACCTGCACGGGCAGCAGCGCAAAGTCGCGCGCCACCGCGCCGAAGGCCAGCAAGGCGAGCAGGAAGGCGATCTGGAAGACGCGCGCGTCCAGGCGCTGCCAGGCTTGAATGGCTTGGCGGATCATGGCCGCTCACCCCCGAACAGACGCTGCCACCAAACATCGGGTTGCACCGGCGCGTCGCCCACCGGCAGCACGCCGGCATAACGCCGGGCTTCATCGGCGCTCCAACCGGTGACGCGCATCAGCGTGGTGGCCTGTTCGCGCTGGCGGCGTGGCAAGTCAGTTTCAAAGTAGCGCCGCGCCTGCTCGACGCTGGCCTGCTGGCTGGCGCGGCAGGCCTGCACACAGGCTTGCATGTCACCGCGGCCGGCGCCGCCGGCGCAGGCGTTCTCGCAGTCGAAGGCGGCGGCCTTGTCGCGGCACTGTTGCAGGCTGCCTGGATGCGGGTGCTGCAAGACATAGCGCGTCTGCCAGTTCTGCCGGTCTTGCGTCTGCACGAACATCAGGTCTTCAGGAAAGGTGCTTGGCGTGTAGCGCACATGCAGCCGGGTGAGCAGCGCGTTTTGCGCGCCGCTTTGCAAACCGCGCGGCCGGGCCGCGGCTTCGGCCACGGCTTCATCGGCCAGCCAGAACACGCCGGCGCTGCGCAGTTCTTCCGGGCGCAGCGGGTCGGCGGCGCAGGGGTCGCACCAGGCCATGTCCCAGAAGTATTCGGTGAAGACCACGCGGTGCTCTTCCTGCCTGGCCTGGTGGTCGAACAACGCCTTGTAGAAGGTCTTGAAGTCGCGCTTCACGCCGGCGGGCAAGTTCAAGTTGGCGGGCAGCTTCACGGTGCGGTAGTTGGAACTCTCCACGCGCCCGCCACGGGTGAGCACATAGGCAATCAGGTCTTGCGGCTTGCCGGGCTCGGCGTTGATCATGCCCAGGCGCATGGGCAGCATGAACTTCTCGCTCTCGAACGCGAACTGCAAGGGCCGCAAATACTGCACGCCGCTGGCCGCCTGTTCTTTCACGTTGACCTTGGCCACGAAGAACTTCATGTCCAGCGCCACATAGGGTTTGAGCGCCGCGGCCGCGCCGCGCGGCATGCGGTAGCCGTTCTCATTCAGCCACGTCTCAAGCCCCTGGCTTTGCTTGGCCGAGAGCATCACGATGTCGTATTCACCCACCGTGTAGCTGGCCTCCACAGCCACGCCCAGCGCCTTGGCGCGTTCCGCCACAGCCGCCATGGGGGCAGCGGCCGCGCGCTGGGCGGCAAGGTCGGACAGGCCGTGCCGCTCGCGGCGATCCAGCCGCCCCACCGGGCAGGGGTCGGGGTCGAAGTACTCGGCCAGGCGCGGTGCGGAATACGCATCTAACCGTTCAAACAATTTTTTGTCGCCGATGCGCACCTGGCCGCGCTGCAACACCTGCGGCACCGGCACCACCAGTGCGAACTCGGTCAACGGGCCCTTGAAGTCATTCAGCATGGAGATCACGGTGCGCGGCCCGTCGCGCACCAGGATCACCTGGCTGGCTTCATTGAACAGCCCGGCGTCGGCCTTGCCGGCGAAGAAGCCGCAGAAGGCCTGCGCCTGTGCGGCCACACCCAAGGCCAGGGCGGCCAGGGCGAGTTTGAAGAAGGGGGCAATGGGCATGGGTCGCGCTCCAGAAGTGGTGAGTCACGACCCTTGCACGCGCCAGCCGGGCGCCGCGGGTTAACTATTTTTTGCCGCTACAGCTCGCGCTGCCAGACTTCACTCACCAGGTCAGGCCCGAACTCGCCATAGGCTTGCGTTTCAACCAGGCTGAAGCCCTGGGCCTCGTAGATGCCGCGTGCGGCCAGCAACACGTTGTTCGTCCACAGCATGATTTTTTGGTAGCCCACCGCTCGCGCATGTTCCACGCACTGCGCCACCAGGCGCTTGCCCAGGCCCAGGCCGCGGGCACCGGGCTCCAGGTACAGCAGGCGCAGTTGCGCGGTGCTGGCGTCGCGCCGCACCAGCATCACCGAGCCCAACACCTGGCCGCCGTATTCGGCCACCCAGCAGCGTTCACACGCCGGGTCGTGCTGGCGCAGGAAGTCGGCCACGATCTGCGCCACCGTGGCCTCGATCTGCATGTTCCAGCCGTATTCCTGCGCGTACAGGGCGCCCTGGCGGTGCACGATCCAGCCCATCTCGCCGGCGCGCGGCTGGCGCAGCACCACGCCCAGCATGGCGTCGGCCGCGCGCCGCGCGTCCACCTCGCGCAACGCCGCCTTCAGCAAGGCCTGACTGGCCTCGATCTGTGCGGCCGCATGCTGCGGGCCCGGCGGGCGGCCGGGCGCCAACACCTGGAACAACGAATCGGGGCCATACACCATGCAACGCTCCCTGTGCAACCGGCGAATGCCGGCTTAAGTTGGAGGTTAGCAGATGAACCCCGCGGTTAAGGGGTTGCGCGCGGCGCGAATCTGTTAGCGAAAACGAGCATATGTCGCACGCAACAAACGGTTAGGTGTGTGCTGCTCAGGCCCTCAATCCTTGCCCGGCGGCGTGAGCAGGGGAATGGCGCCATCCGACCCCGCCCCCAGCAGCCCGGTGCGGGTGTAGATGCCCAGCTTGTCGCGCGTGTCGGCAATGTCCATGCCGCGCAGGGTGAGCTGGCCGATGCGGTCGGCCGGGGTGAACATGCCCTCGCCCTTTTCCATGGTCAACCGTTCGGGGTGGTAGCTCAGGTTCGGGCTTTCGGTGTTGAGCAGCGAATAGTCGTTGCCGCGGCGCAGCTCCAGCGCCACCTCGCCGGTGATGGCGCGCGCCACCCAGCGCTGCGCCGTTTCGCGCAGCATCAGCGCCTGCGGGTCGAACCAGCGGCCGTGGTACAGCAGCTTGCCCAGGCGCCGGCCGTTGGCGCGGTACTGCTCGATGGTGTCTTCGTTGTGGATGCCGGTGACCAGCCGCTCGTAGGCGATGTGCAGCAGCGCCATGCCCGGCGCTTCATAGATGCCGCGGCTCTTGGCTTCGATGATGCGGTTTTCAATCTGGTCGCACATGCCCAGGCCGTGGCGGCCACCGATGCGGTTGGCTTCTTCGAACAGCGCCACGGCATCAGCGAACGTGCGGCCGTTCAGCGCCACGGGCAGGCCTTCTTCAAAGCGCACCGTCACTTCTTCGGCCTTCACCGCCACGTCGTCGCGCCAGAAGGCCACGCCCATGATCGGGTTGACGATGCTCACGCCCGAGTTCAGGTATTCCAGGTCCTTGGCCTCGTGCGTGGCGCCGAGCATGTTGCTGTCGGTGCTGTAGGCCTTTTCCACACTCATCTTGTAGTCAAAGCCATGGGCGATGAGGTATTCGCTCATTTCCTTGCGCCCACCCAGCTCGTCGATGAAGGTTTGATCCAGCCAGGGTTTGTAGATCTTCAATTCGGGGTTGGCGAGCAGGCCGTAGCGGTAGAAACGCTCGATGTCGTTGCCCTTGTAGGTGGAACCGTCGCCCCAGATGTTCACGCCGTCGTCACGCATCGCCACCACCAGCGCGGTGCCGGTGACGGCGCGGCCCAGCGGCGTGGTGTTGAAGTAAGTGGCGCCGGCGGTGCTGATGTGAAAGGCGCTGCACTGGATGGCGGCCAGGCCCTCGGCCACGAGCTGTGCGCGGCAGTCGATCAGGCGGGCGATGTCGGCGCCGTAGGCTTTGGCCTTGCGCGGAATGTCGTCGTAGTCAGTCTCGTCGGGCTGGCCCAGGTTGGCGGTGTAGGCGCAAGGAATGGCGCCCTTGGCGCGCATCCAGTGCACGGCGGCTGATGTGTCCAGCCCACCGGAAAATGCGATGCCCACGCGCTGGCCGGCGGGCAGGTGTTGAAGGATGTTGGCGCTCAAGGTGGGCTCACTTAATCAGCGGTGACTCATTTGAAGGGGCGCGATTTTGTCACTGCACCGCAGCGCTGGGCCGCTGGCCCACGCGCTCGCGCCAGGCGGCCAAATGCACCAGGCCTTCATCAGCGGGCTTGTACTTCAACAGCCCGCGGCCGAAGTCGAGCGCGCACAGCGCGGTGATGTCGGCAATGGTGAAGCGCTCGCCGGCCAGGTAAGGCTGGCGCGCCAGCACGGTGTTGAACCAGGCCGCTGTCTCACGAAACTTGTGCCCCTGGGTCTTGCCGAAATCCGCGAACTGGGGTTTTTCCAGCGCCGCCAGCCCCGGGTGGGTGTGGCGGATGGCCAGCGCGATGCCGCTGAACAGGTACAGCTCCACCTGGCGGTCGGCCATCTCGATGAAGGCGCGTTCCTCGGCGCTGCGGCCCATCAGGTTGGGCTCAGGGTAAAGGCCTTCGAGGTAGGTGCAAATGGCGCGCGATTCGCTCAAGCACCGGCCGTCGTCCAGCTCCAGCACCGGCACCTTGGCCAGCGGGCTCCTGGCCAGATGGTCGTCGCTGCGGTGGGCCTGCGCATTGAGATCCAGCGTCACCAGCTCGATGCCGGTGATGCCTTTTTCGGCCATGAAGATGGTGACGCGGCGCGGGTTGGGCGCGCGGGTGGCGACATACAGTTTCATGATGGTGATCGCAATCGTTAGTGAGCGTTAAAGAGTCGGCCAGCCTTGGTGCACGAACTCGGCCTGGCCGGCGGTTTCAATGGTGCCCGGCCGCGCCGCGCGCACCAGCGCAATCGCTGCTTCGGGCGCCAGGCCGCCTTCTTCCACCAGCAGCCGCGCCACCAGCATGCCGGTGCGGCCCAGGCCGGCGGCGCAGTGCACCAGCACCGGCTGGCCGCGCTGCAGCGCCGCCACCAGGCCCGGGCGCTGGCGGTGCCAGGCGGCCAGCGTGGCGGCGTCGGGCGTGCGCATGTCGGCGATCGGCACATGCCACCAGCCCATGCCCGCGCCGGCCACCGCATCAGCAAAACCCGGCACACCGAGCGCGGCGAATTCATGCACCTGCACCAGGCTGAGCACATGCTGCGCGCCCCATTGGCGAATGGCTTGCAGGTCAGCGCCCAGGTCGCGCGGCGTGGTCTGGCCCAGCACGTTCCAGCCGCAGCGCCCGGGGCAATGGCTCATGCCCAGCCGCGCGGCGCCCAGCGCCACCTCGTTGATCACCAGCGGCTTCAATTTACACGCCGCCAATGACCGGCGGGCTCGTGCGCCACGCGCGCTTCATCGCGCAGCTTGTACAGGTGCGCCTGCAAGCTGCGCAAGGCCATGGCGTGCAGCTTGGCCGGCACATCGGCATACACCGTGGCCAGCACGGTTTCAATCGGCTGGGCTTCTTCGCGCAGCGCCGCCACCACCTTGGCTTCGCGCGCCAGGCGGTGGTCGATGATGCGCTGCATGGCCGCCTTGGGCTGCGGCATCAGGAAGCCATGGCCGGGGGCGAGCCAGTCAAGATCGAGATGCATCAGTTCGCGCAGCGAGGCGATGTAGGCCGCCATGTCGCCGTCGGGCGGGTTGATGACCACGGTGGAGCCCTGCATCACATGGTCGCCCGTGAACAGCATGCGCTCTTCGTGCAGCCAATAGCACAGGTGGTTGCCGGCGTGGCCCGGTGTGTGAATCACCTCGAACGTTGTGTCGCCCGGCAATGCGAACGTTTCGCCGCCGCGCAAGGCCACGTCGGGCGCGAAGCCGGTGTCCTGCCATTCCTGATGCTTTGGCGCCATGCCCAGCACCTGCGCACCGGTGGCGGCGCGAATGGCCGCGGTGGCGGGGGAATGGTCCTTGTGCGTGTGGGTGACGAAAATCCAGCGCAGCTTGCCCGGCAGCGCGGCCAGCAGCGCTTGCACATGCGCCGCGTCATCCGGGCCGGGGTCGAGCAGCGCCCATTCGTTGCTTGGCCCGCCGCCGATGAAATAACTGTTGGTGCCCGGACCGGTCATCATGCTGCCGTTGTTGGCGGTCACGCGCAGCACGCGGCTTGACAACGGCACCGGGTGGGCCGGCAGCAGCTCAGCGCGGAAGCGACCCGTGCCCTCGGCATCAATGTGGCCCAGCTCGGCCCAGGCAGGCTCGTCGGGCAGCACGGGGCGGATGCCCTTGGGCCCGGTGGCCAGGCGCGGCATGATGCAGTTCACCTCGGGCAAGGCGCCGGCGGCGCGCAGCGCGGCATCGGCATCGCCCAGGGTGCGCAGCCATTCAAAGATCTTCAATGTGGGCGGGGCCAGCTTCAATTCGGCGCGCCGATCCAGCGCCTCTTCGGGCGTGACCCACAGTTGCTGCACCGTCTCCTGGTTGTCGTGGCTGGCGATTTGCTGCTCGGGTGCACGGGCGATGAAAAAGCGCGTGTCGTAGCGCTTGGGCACACCCGGCGGCGTGAGCCAGTGGCTGAAGTACAGCAGCGCATGCGGCGCGAGTTGCAACCCGGCCTGTTCGCACAACTGCGCCAGCGTGATCTCGCCGCGGTTCAACGCCGAGCGCAGTTGCGCCAACTGGCCATGGTGCCCGGCCGACATGGCGCCGCCGCCATGGCCCTGCGCATACAGCAAGCCGGCTTCTTCAAAACACTCGCGCAGCGCAGCGACATGAAAGTCCAGGCCGCCTTGCGCCAGCTTCATGCGCTGGCTGGCGGCAGCATCGCTCAAGCCGGTGCAATGCGCGTGGGCCAATCGGTCGGCCGCGTCGAGCGCGCCACCCGGGAAGACGCAGGCACCGGCATGGATGTCGCCCGCGCGCGCATTGCGGCGCAGCAGCAGCACCTGCATCGCATCATGCTGGCGCAGCACCACCACGGTGGCGGCCTGGCGGATGGCCGCGCCGGGCGCGGGTTGCCAGCGGGTGGCAAAAACATCGCTCATGTCAATTCCTTGGTGCGCCGTCGTCAACGGGGCGTTGTGGCCAAGCGTGAAGGGCACAGCGTACCGCAGCCGCACAGGGTTCGCTGGAGGCCGCAGCCGCGGCGGCGCCTGTTAGCCTGCGCGAACGAATTTGGAGATCGCACGATGCCCGCATTCCTTTCTCGCCTGACACTGACCCTGGCGCTGGCGTTGCCCGTTGCCGCCGCACAGGCCGCCGAAATCAACCTCTATGAACACGCCGAGTTCGACGGGCGCAGCATCGTGCTGCGCCAAACCACGGCCAACCTGAACCCGCTGAGCTTCAACGACCGCGTGTCCAGCGCCGTGGTGATTTCCGGGCGCTGGGAGTTGTGCAGCGAGGAAGGCCACAAGGGCCAGTGCATCGTGCTCACGCGCGGCCACTACCCGACGCTGGAGCGGCGCCTGAACGACCGCATTTCATCGGCGCGCGACCTGGACGCCACCGCGCCGGGGGCTGCCGCCCCCACACCCGGCGCGGCCCCCGTCGTGGGTGGCCAGCCGGCGCGCGCGATGCTGTACCGCGAAGAAGGCGGGCAAGGCGCGCCGCTGGTGTTGAACACGCCGGCGCCCGACCTGGCCATGCTCGACCATGACGAGATCACGCAATCGCTGCAACTCGAAGGCACGGCTTGGGAGCTGTGCCCCGACGCCGGTTACCGCGGCCAGTGCAAAGTGGTGCAACCGGGGCGCTACCCCTCGCTGCGCGGGCTGGGGATGTTCATGACGCTGTCGTCACTGCGCCCGGTGATGCCGGCCACGCAGGGCGGCGCGGTGTCTGCCAGCAACCTGCCCGGCCCGCCGGCGCCGCCGCGCGGCGGCATCGAGCTGTATGCCGAGCCGAACTTCGCCGGGCGCAACCTGCTGCTGCAACGCGACACACCCAACCTGCGCGAGGTGGACTTCAACGACCGCATCGGCGCGCTGGTGATCAACACCGGCCGCTGGGAGCTGTGCACCGACTCCGGCTACCGCGGCCGCTGCACCGTGCTCGGGCCGGGCCGCTACCCGCAACTGGGCGACCTGAGCGGCAAGATTTCTTCCCTGCGCCTGCTTGGCGCCCACCACTGAAAGCCCGCGTGCACATCGGCATGATCGGTCTGGGCCGCATGGGTGCGGCCATGGCCCAGCGCCTGGCCCGCAGCGGCCACACCCTGCACGGCTTCGATGCCAGCGCGGCCGCGCGCGAGGCGGCAAGGCAACAGGGCATCACCCCGCACGACACCCTGGCTGCGCTGGTGCAAGCCCTGCCCGCGCCGCGCACGCTGTGGTTGATGGTGCCGGCCGGCGCCGCGGTCGATGCCACGCTCGACGCCCTGCTGCCGCTGCTGGCCGCGGGCGACACCGTGGTCGATGGCGGCAACTCGTTCTACCAGGATACGCAGCGCCGGCATGCACGCCTGTTAACGTTTCACATGGACTACATCGACTGCGGCACCAGCGGCGGCGTGTGGGGCCTGGAAAACGGCTACAGCCTGATGATCGGCGGCAGCGCGGCAGCGGTGCAACGCCTGCGCCCGGCATTCGAAGCGCTGGCACCCACGCCCACCAGCGGCTGGGGCCATGTCGGCGCCAGCGGCGCCGGCCACTTTGTGAAGATGGTGCACAACGGCATTGAATACGGCTTGATGCAAGCCTTCGGCGAAGGTTTTGCGGTGCTGGAGAAGAAGGCCGAGTTCGAACTCGATCTGACTCAGGTGTCACAAATCTGGCAGCACGGCAGCGTGGTGCGTTCGTGGCTGCTTGACCTGTGCGCCGCGGCGTTGAAAGACAACCCGCACCTGGCCGGCATCGCCCCTTACGTGGCCGATTCCGGCGCCGGCCGCTGGACGGTGGCCGAGGCGATCGACCTGAACGTGGCCGCGCCGGTGATCACGGCTTCACTGCTCAGCCGCATCGCTTCGCGCGATGGCGATTCGTTTTCCGACAAGCTGCTGGCCGCCATGCGCAACCAGTTTGGCGGGCATGAGATGAAGAAGGTCTGACCTCGGCCGAGTCTCATGATGAGACGGATTGACCGCGCTGCATTGGAGCGGGATCGGGCCGGCGCCGCTTCTGCGCACCGGGATCAGGCCGGCGGGGCGCGCTGCTTCGCTCGTGTCCCCCGCCGCCGGCCGCCTGTCGGCGGCCGGCGGCTCCTCCTTTACCTCGCTACGCAGCACGCCCCACCG
>JAYUPO010000536.1:0-2549 GCA_043760085.1 Burkholderiales bacterium | reverse complement strand
CTGGTCGTGTGGCTGCTTTTCCTGCCGCGCTGAGCGCCTCGGCCGGCCGCGCGCGGCCACCGCGTTCGGCCCAGGTGCGCGTCCAGCGGATCTGCATCAGCCGCATCACGCCCAGCATCAGCACGGCCAGCAGGCCAAACAGCACAAAGCCCCAGGCATAAGTGCCGAAGACCTGTTTCGACCAGCCCATCGCATTGGGCACCAGGCCGCCGCCCAGGGCGCCCACTTCACCGATCATCGAGCCCGCCACTGCCGTGGTGGTGGGCCAGCGCAGCGGCACCAGTTGGAACAGCGCGCCATTGCCCGCGCCCAAAGCGGCAAAGCACAGCATCAGCAACAGCGTGGTGCCCACCAGCGAGCCGGTGGCAAAGCCCACCGTGCACAGGCAAACGGCCACCACCACGAGCACCACGGTGAGCGTGTTCACGCCGCCCCAGCGGTCTGAGATCCAGCCGCCGGCCACGCGCACGGCGGCGGCCATGAAGGCGGCCAACATGGTGAGCTGGCCGGCGGCCACCTTGCTCACATGGAACTGGTCGAAGTAATAGGTGGGCAGGAAGGTGGTGAGGCCAATGAAGCCGCCGAAGGTGACGCCGTAGATCAGGCTGAAGGCCCAGCCGTCTTTCTCGAACAGGCAGGCCGTGTGCTCGCGCAGCTTGGCGTGCGCATCCACATCGGGCGGCTCCTTGGCCAGCAGCACCATCACCGCCATCGGCAACAGCATGGCCACCGCCGCCACGCCATACACCGCCTGCCAGCCCAGCCACTGCGCCAGCGGCGGGGCGATGAGCACGCTCACGGCGGTGCCCACGTTGCCGGCCCCCACCAGGCCCATGGCCAGGCCCTTGTGCTGCGGCGGGAACCAACCCGAGCCGAGTGACAAGGCCACGCCAAAGCTGGCCCCGGCAATGCCCAGCAACACGCCCATGGCCAGCAGGTCGTTGAAGCTGTGCACGAAGAAGAAGCCGAACAGCAGCGCGAGCATGATCAAGCCCATTTCCACCAGCGTGGCGCGCTTGCGGCCGATGTATTGCGCCAGCACGCCGAGCGGAAAACGCATCAAGGCGCCGGCGATGATGGGAATGGACAGCATCAAGCCCTTTTGCTGCGGCGAGAGGTTGAACTCTTCGCTGATGAACGGCGCCATGGCACCGTTGAGCACCCACACGCAGCACGAGAAGCTGAAGTACAGGAAGGCAGCGAACAGCGTGTGGCCGTGGCCGGATTGAACGAAGGTGGTGAAGCTGCGGCGCATGGTGGGGCAGTTGAGCGTGGGTTGCTCAGCAACCAGCAAGCGCCGTGCCAGTGTGCGGTGTGCGGTGTGCGCTGCCCGTGCCCTGGTGGCGCCGCGCACGTCAGGTTGCCGCGTTGACCGCTGCCGCGCCAGGGGGCAAGGGCATCGCGCACCCGCTTGATGCCGCTGGCGCCAAAGCAGTGCGGGCGCGCTCGGCGCGGTGCGCACGTAGACTGCTTGCCCATTGCGCCAACACAGCATGAAACTGCCCCAACTCACCCTTGCAGCGTTGACCTTGATGGCCTGCGCATTGGTGCAGGCCCAAACCTCACCCTCCACAGGCTTCGACATGCAGGCGCACCGCGGCGGGCGCGGCCTGTGGCCCGAGAACACCTTGGTCTCGTTCGGCAACGCGCTGCGCTTGGGCACCGCCACGCTGGAAATGGACGCGGCCGTCACGGCAGATGGCGTGGTGGTGATCGCGCACGACCCCGCGCTCAACCCCGACATCACGCGCGACGCCGCGGGCCAGTTCCTGAAAGAGCGCGGCCCGCTCATCAAAACGTTAACCCTGGCGCAAGTGCAGGCCTATGACGTAGGGCGGTTGAACCCCGCGCACCCCTACGGCCGCGACTTCCCCGCCCAACAGCCGCACGACGGCGCACGCATCCCCACGCTGGACGCCGTGTTCAAACTCGTGGGTAGCCTGGGTGCGAACGAGGTGCAGTTCAACATCGAAACCAAGATCAACCCGAACACACCCGATGAAAGCCTGGCGCCGGAACCCTTCGTGGACGCGCTGCTGGCAGTGATCCGCGAGCACGGCATGCTGCCGCGCGTGATGATCCAAAGCTTCGACTGGCGCACGCTGGAACTGTTGCACCGCAAGGCACCGGGCCTGCGCACGGTGTACCTGAGCATCCAGTCAGACAGCTTTCACAATCTGCGCGACGGCACCTGGAACGCCGGCCACAAATTGGCAGACCATGGCGGCTCGGTGCCGCGCCTGGTGCGGGCTTCAGCAGGCCAGGCGCCTGGGGTGATCTGGTCACCGTTCCATCGCAACCTCACGCCGGAATGGGTGAAGGAAGCGCAAGCGCTGGGCTTGAAGGTGATCCCCTGGACCGTTAACCAGCCGGCCGATATGGACGGCCTGATGGGCTGGGGCGTGGACGGCATCATTTCCGACTACCCGGATCGATTGCGCGAAGTGATGGCGACGCGGGGGGTGGCGCTGCCGAAGGGGGTGGGGCATTAGGGCTGGCGCTCCAAGCGGGCCTGCTTGATGACTCTGTGTGCTCCCACCTATGATGAC
>JAYUPO010000535.1:0-6344 GCA_043760085.1 Burkholderiales bacterium | reverse complement strand
GTCGATCAGGGCCTGGATGTCGGTGTCGTCAAACCCTGCTCCGCCCTGCAAGAACTGGCGCGGGGGCTGCTGCAAGATGCCCAGCGTGGCACCCAGGGCCTTGAGCAGGCGAGCTGTTCGTGGCTCACGCGAACGGTTAAGTTCAGCGGCCAGATCGAACAACACGGCCATCGCGCCGGGGGTGTTGAAGTCTTCATTCATGGCAGCGCGAAAGGCCGCGGCTTGCGGCTGCTGCCAATCAACGGCTTCATTCGCAGCAGCCACGCCATCGAGCGCGGTGTACAGGCGGCGCAGTGCCTGGCGCGCATCATCGAGATGCTGGTCGCTGAAGTTGAACGGGCTGCGGTAGTGCACGCGCAGCATGAAGAAGCGCAGCGTCTCGCCGTCGTAGCGCTGCAAGACTTCGCGGATGGTGAAGAAGTTGCCGATCGACTTCGACATCTTGGTGTCGTCAACATTCAAGAAGCCGTTGTGCAGCCAGACCTTCACGAACGGCTTGCCCTGCGCGCCTTCGCTTTGCGCAATCTCGTTTTCATGGTGCGGGAACTGCAAGTCCATGCCGCCGCCGTGAATGTCGAACACCTCACCCAGCAAGGCGCAGCTCATGGCCGAGCACTCGATGTGCCAGCCCGGCCGGCCCACGCCGAAGGGGCTGGGCCATTTGGCGTCTTCGGGCTCATCGGGCTTGGCCGCCTTCCACAACACGAAGTCCAGCGGGTCTTCCTTGCCCTCGGCCACCGCCACGCGCTCGCCCGAACGCAGATCGTCAAGCGTCTTGCCCGACAACTTGCCATAGCCCGCGAACTTGCGCACCGCAAAGTTCATGTCGCCGCTGCTGCTGGCATAGGCCAGGCCGCGCTGTTGCAGCGTGCCGATGAGGGCCACCATCTGGCCCACGTATTCGGTGGCGCGCGGCTCGTGGGTGGGCGTAGCGATGCCCAGGGCGCCGATGTCGGCATGCATGGCGGCGATCATCTCGTCGGTCAGTGCACGGATCGACATGTTTCGATCCACGGCGCGCTTGATGATCTTGTCGTCGATGTCGGTGATGTTGCGCACGTAGGTCACGCGCAAGCCCAGCACTTGCAGCCAGCGGTAGACCACATCGAAGGCCATCATCATGCGGGCGTGGCCCACGTGGCACAGGTCGTAGATGGTCATGCCACACACATACATGCCCACCTGGCCGGCCTGCAACGGCACCAAAGGCTCCAGGCGGCGGGTCAGCGTGTTGTATAGGCGCAAGCTCATTTGCGTGCAGGCAATCTCAGAGAGTGATGCACGCTGGCATGTGGCCATGCAGCGCGCAAATCGCGTGGGTAAACCGGGTGGAAACCGGGAGGGAAACGGGTTCGTGGCCGACGACGCGAGCGCTCGTCGCTAGAATGAAATCAGTATAGCGGCGCGCCTCGCATGCAGCCGCAGCGTCAAGGCGCCCTGCCCCGTTTTGCCCTTGACCCCCGCACCCCTCCAGCAGCACACAAATTGAACCGCAAGCACCTGATTGCCGGCCTGGGCCTGACGCTCGCGCTGGCCTGGCCCGTGGCGCAAGCCGGCGAGTTGGAAGACGCCCAGCGGGCCCAGCGCGCGGGCGACTTCAGCGCGGCCCTGGCTTGGCTGGACAAAGGCCTGGCCAGCACCCCACGCGACGCCGAATTGCGCTTCCTGCGCGGCGTGGTGCTGGCCGACCTGGGCCGCGACGCCGACGCCCTGGCCACCTTTCAGCGCCTGAGCGAAGACTTCCCGGAACTGCCCGACCCGTACAACAACCTGGCCGTGCTGCACGCCGCCGCCGGCCGCTTGCAGCCTGCCCGCCTGGCGCTGGAGCAGGCGCTGCGCAACGACCCCGCACACCACGCCGCGCGCGAGAACCTGGGCGACGTGTACCTGCGCTTGGCCCTGGCCACTTGGCAAGACGTGCCGCTGCCGCGGCGCGACGCGGCGCTGGTGCGCAAGCTGCGCCTGGCGCGCGAGGTGCTGCGCCTGCCCGAGCCAGCGGCCAGCGCACCGTGACAATGCCCCACCCACCAACAAGTTAGGAACCGCCGCATGTCAGTTGTGAAGCTATTGAAAGTTCTGTTGTTGACCCTGGCCCTGGCCGTGAGCGCGCAGGCGCAAGCGCAGAAGGTGCGCCTGGCCACCAGCTTGGGCGACATCGTGGTCGAGCTCGATGCGCAAAAGGCACCCAAGACGGTGGCCAACTTCCTGGCCTACGTGAAGGCCGGCCACTACGACGGCACGATCTTCCACCGCGTGATCGAGAACTTCATGATCCAGGGCGGTGGCATGGCGGCCGACTTGCAGGAAAAGCCCACCCGCCCGCCCATCCCGCTGGAAAGCCGCAACGGCCTGACCAACCAGCGTGGCACGCTGGCCATGGCGCGCACCTCGGTGCCCGATTCGGCTACCGCGCAGTTCTTCATCAACGTCGTCGACAACGCCTTTCTGAACCAAGCCAACTCGCCCGACGGCAACGGCTACGCCGTGTTCGGGCGCGTGGTCGACGGCATGGATGTGGTCGACAAGATCAAGGCCACGCCACTGGCCGGCCGTGGCGGCGCGCAGCAGCACCTGCCGCAAACTGCTGTCGTGATTCGCAAGGCAACCCAGGAGAAATGAGATGAGCAAGACCGTACACATCGCCACCAGCGCCGGCAACATCACGCTGGAGCTTGACGATGCGCGCGCCCCGCTGAGCGTGCAGAACTTCGTTGACTACGTGCGTGCCGGCCAGTACGACGGCACCATCTTTCACCGTGTGATCAAGGGCTTCATGATCCAGGGCGGCGGCTTCGACGCCCAGATGAACCAGAAGCCCACCCAGGCGACGATCCGCAACGAAGCAAACAACGGCCTGAAGAACGACCATTACACGGTGGCCATGGCGCGTACCTCGGCGCCGCATTCGGCCACCTGCCAGTTCTTCATCAACACCAAGAACAACGACTTCCTGAACTTCACTTCCGAGTCGGCCAACGGCTGGGGTTACGCGGTGTTCGGCAAGGTCACGCAAGGCCAGGACGTGGTCGACGTCATCGAGCGCATGGCCACCGGCAACCAGGGCGGCATGGGCGATGTGCCGCTTGAAGCGGTCGTCATCGAACGCGCCACCCTGGCCGAATAGCCTGCGCGGGCAATGCACATGGCCGGCTGCGGCAACCCTGCGGTGGCCAAGCTGCAGCTGGGGCCAGGCACCCAGGCCGTGGAGTTCATTTCAGACCTGCACCTGAGTGCGGCGTTGCCGCGCACCACGGCGGCGTTTGAGCGCTACCTCGCCGGCACCACCGCCGACGCGGTGTTCATCCTGGGCGACCTGTTCGAGCTGTGCGTGGGGGATGACGGCCTGGCAGAGCCCTTCGAGCAGCGCTGCCTGCGCGCCTTGCAGGTTGCGGCGCAGCGCGTACCGGTGTACTTCATGGTGGGCAACCGCGACTTCCTGGCCGGCCCTGGGTTCGCCAAGGCCAGCGGCTGCACCTTGCTGCACGACCCCACGCTCGTGCAGGCATTCGGTGCGCAGGCCTTGCTCACCCATGGCGACGCGCTGTGCCTGGCCGACCTTGATTACCAGCGCTTTCGCAGCATGGTGCGTGGCGCGGCCTGGCAGCATGCCTTCCTGGCCAAGCCGCTGCCCGAGCGCCGCGCGCTGGCCGCAGCCATACGCCATGCCAGCGAAGAGAAAAAACAGCGCAGTGCACAGGACGATCAAGCCAACGGGGCCGACTGGGCAGACGTGAGCGACACCGCAGCCTTGCAATGGCTGCGCGCCGCCGGTGCTGCGCACATGGTGCATGGCCACACCCACCGCCCGGGCTGCCATGAGTTGGCGCCCGGTGTGTTCAGGCATGTGCTGAGCGATTGGGATTTGGACACCACGCCGCCACGGGCCCAGGTGCTGCGCTGGACGCGCGCCGGTTTCGCGCGCATCGACGCCACGGTGGCGGCATGACGATCAAAGGCGTGCTGCGTGCCTGGCGCGCGCGCGGCGAGCGTGCCGCGCTGGAGCGCCGGCGCATTCCGGATGCGTTGTGGCTGGCCACGCTGGAGCGTTATGCGTTCCTGAACTTGCGCGACGAGCTTGATGCGGCCGAGTTGCGCCGCCTGACCAGCCTGTTCCTCGACCAGAAGGAATTCACCGGCGCGCAGGGCCTGCACATCAGCGACGAGATCGCCGTGACGGTGGCCGCGCAGGCTTGCCTGCCGGTGCTGCGCATGGGCCTGCAGCCCTACGACAGCTTCATCGGCATCGTCATCCACCCCGACCGGGTCTGGGCGCGGCGCAGTGTTGAAGACGACATCGGCGTGGTGCATGAGTTCGACGATGAGATGTTGGGCGAGATGATTGACGGCGGGCCGGTGATGCTGTCGTGGCGCGACGTGCAAGACGGCGGCGAGTCCGACGGGCGGGTGATCAACGTCGTGATCCATGAATTCGCCCATGTGCTGGACCGCATCGATGGCCAGATGGACGGCGTGCCGCCGCTGCCCAGCGCAGCGGAATGCGCGCACTGGATGAAGGTGCTGATGACCGAATACGAGCGCCACTGCGAAGAGGTGGACGCTGGCCTGGACACCTTGCTCGACCCGTATGGCGCCGAAGCGCCGGAAGAATTCTTCGCCGTGGCCAGCGAACACTTCTTCGTGGCCGGGGCCGAGCTGTACGGCGGCTACCCGGCGCTGTATGCCCTGCTACGCAGCTACTACCGGCAAAACCCCGGCGCCGCGCCGGAATGACAACGGGCCCGCAAAGGGCCCGTTGAGGGTTCAGCAAAATGCGCTGATCAAACGGCCGTGGTTTCCGACTTGGCTTTGTCAGCTTTCTTCGGCGGCTGAATGTCCAGCAGCACCTCGTCCTTGTCGTCGATGTCCACCGTCAAGCGCCCGCCGTCCATCAAGCGGCCGAACAGCAGCTCATCGGCCAAGGCGCGGCGAATCGTGTCTTGAATCAAACGTTGCATCGGCCGCGCACCCATCAGCGGATCGAACCCCTTGCGCGACAGGTAGGCACGCAGCTTGTCGGTGAAAGTGACCTCGACCTTCTTCTCGGCCAACTGGCCTTCCAGTTGCAGCAGAAATTTGTCGACCACGCGCAGGATCACGTCTTCGTTCAACGCCGCAAAGCTGACGATGGCATCGAGCCGGTTGCGGAACTCGGGCGTGAACATGCGCTTGATGTCGCCCATCTCGTCGCCCTGCTCGCGCTTGTTGGTGAAGCCGATGGTGGACTTGTTCATCGCCTCGGCGCCGGCGTTCGTGGTCATCACGATGATGATGTTGCGGAAGTCGGCCTTGCGCCCGTTGTTGTCGGTCAGCGTGCCGTGGTCCATCACCTGCAAGAGCACATTGAAAACGTCGGGGTGTGCCTTCTCGATCTCGTCCATCAGCAGCACGGCATGCGGCTTCTTCGTCACGGCCTCGGTGAGCAGGCCGCCTTGGTCAAAGCCAACGTAGCCCGGCGGCGCGCCGATCAGGCGGCTGACAGCATGGCGCTCCATGTATTCGCTCATGTCGAAGCGGATCAGCTCGATGCCCAGGATGAACGCCAACTGCTTGGCGACCTCGGTCTTGCCCACGCCCGTGGGGCCGCTGAACAGGAACGAGCCGATCGGTTTGTCGGGCTTGCCCAGGCCGGAGCGCGCCATCTTGATGGCCGCGGCCAGGGCTTCGATGGCCGGGTCCTGGCCGAACACCACGCTCTTCAAATCGCGATCCAGGCTCTTGAGCTTGCTGCGGTCGTCGCTGGACACGCTGGCCGGCGGGATGCGCGCGATCTTGGCCACGATCTCTTCCACTTCCAGCCGGGTGATCGTCTTCTTCTGCTTGTTCTTGGGCAGGATGCGTTGCGCCGCGCCGGCTTCATCGATCACGTCAATCGCCTTGTCGGGCAAGTGCCGGTCGTTGATGTACTTGGCTGAAAGCTCGGCCGCGGCTTGCAGGGCGGCCGGTGCGTACTTCACGCTGTGATGTTCTTCAAAGCGCGATTTCAAGCCCTTGAGGATTTCAATGGTTTCCTCGATTGAAGGCTCGACCACGTCGATCTTCTGGAAGCGGCGTGACAGCGCCGCGTCTTTCTCGAAAATGCCGCGGTATTCAGTGAACGTGGTGGCGCCGATGCACTTCATGGCGCCGTTCGACAACGCCGGCTTGAGCAAGTTGCTCGCGTCCAGCGTGCCGCCTGAGGCCGCCCCCGCGCCAATCAGCGTGTGGATTTCGTCGATGAACAGAATGGCGTTGGGCTGATCCTTCAACTGCTTGAGCACACCCTTCAGGCGCTGCTCGAAGTCACCGCGGTACTTGGTGCCAGCCAGCAAGGAGCCCATGTCCAGCGCATACACCGTGCTCGAGGC
>JAYUPO010000534.1:0-2553 GCA_043760085.1 Burkholderiales bacterium | reverse complement strand
GTTGGGTGCGCCGATTGCGGTGCTGGTGAACAACGCGGTGTGGGTGCGCTACCAGTCGATCGAGGCCAGCGACGAAGAGACGGTGGATCGCATCCTCGGCGTGGGCCTGAAAGGCATCATCTGGGCCACCCAGGCCGCGGCCGCGCAGATGAAGCGGCGCGGCGGCGGCGCGATCATCAACATCAGCTCCGCCGCCGCTGTGCAGACCTTTGAAAACTCCAGCGTGTATTGCGCGTTGAAGGCCGGCGTGGCGGGCTACACGCGCGGCGCGGCGGCCGAGTTGGCGCGCCATGGCATCCGCGTCAACGCCGTGGCGCCGGGCACCATTGCCACGCCGGCCGCGCTGGCCAACTTCGACGCCGCCACCCTGGCCCAGCGCCAGCGCCTCACGCCGCTGGGCCGCTTCGGCGAGCCGGCCGAGATCGCCAACGTGGTGGCGTTTCTCGCTTCAAGCCAAAGCAGTTACGTCACCGGTGCGCTGTGGCTGGCTGACGGTGGCGTCACCGTGGTGGGCGTTTGAAGCGGGCGCTGGCCGGGCCCGGGCACGAACGGGGTGAGCTTGGGCGAAGAACCTGACACCTGGTTTGAGGCGCTGGTGTGGTGTTACGTGGCACGCCAGACAATGACCCCGACCCAACCCGTGAAGGAGACGCCATGCGTGTGATGCGAGTGGGCCAGCCGGCCGGCATCGATCAACTGACCCTGGGCCAGGCCGAGCCGCGCGCACCCGGCCCGGGCGAGGTGCAGGTGCGCGTGCGCGCCAGTTCACTGAACTACCACGACCTGCTGGTGGTGAACGGCGGCATCCCCACGGCGCCGGGGCGCATTCCCATGTCAGACGGTGCGGGCGAAGTGCTGGCACTCGGGCCCGCGCTGCCGGGTGCCTTGGCCGATGCCTCGAACACCTTCAAGGTGGGCGACGCGGTCATGGGCACCTTCTTCCACCACTGGCACGACGGCGAGCTCACGCCCGAGCGGGCGGCCAGCGTGCCCGGTGATCACCTCGATGGTTATGCCTGCGAAGTGGCCACCGTGCCGGCCATGGCGCTGACGCGCGCACCGGCCGGCCTCAGCCACCTGGAGTCCGCCACCCTGCCCTGCGCCGGCCTCACGGCCTGGCGCGCGCTGGTGGTGGACGGCCCGCTCAAGCCGGGCGATGTGGTGCTGGTGCAGGGCACGGGCGGCGTGTCGATCTTCGCGCTGCAATTCGCCAAGGCGGCCGGCGCCGTGGTCATCGCCACCTCGTCGTCAGACGAGAAGCTTGAGCGCTTGAGCGCGCTGGGCGCCGACCATGTCATCAATTACAAGAGCCAGCCCAAATGGGGCAGCGCGGCCAAGGCCTTCACCGGCGGGCGCGGCGTGGACCATGTGGTTGAAATCGGCGGCGCCGACACGCTGGGCCAGTCCATCACCGCCTGCCGCATGGGCGGGCACATCGCCATGATCGGCGTGCTGGCCGGCACCGCGGGCAACGTCTCCACGGTGCGCATCATGGCCAACCAGATTCGCTTGCAGGGCGTGACGGTGGGCAGCCGCGTGCATCAGTTGGCCATGGTGCGGGCCATCGAGGCTAACCTTCGAAACAACTCAACCCACGCCAGCCTGCGCCCGGTGCTGGATGGCAGCTTCCCGCTGGAACAGCTGAGCGCGGCGTTCCAGCGCCAATTGGCGGGGCTGCACTTCGGCAAGATTGGCATCACGGTTTGAGGGGCCTCATCGCTGCGCTAGATAGACTCGCCCGGCTGCCCGTTCAGCCCCACCACACAACAAGTTGAGGAGATTGTCATGTTGCCCACCATCAGACCCTTGCGCACCCGCGGCGCGATGCGCGCGTTCACCCTGCCCTTCGCCTGGGCCGCACTGTGCCTGAGCACAACAGCGTTCGCCCAGGCCGAGGCCGATGTAGAAGGCTTCGCGCCTTCACGCATGGCACGCATTGCCCCGGCGGTGATGGATCAAGTCAATGCCGGCGCCATCCCCGGCGCGGTGACGCTGATTGCGCGCAACGGCAAGATCGTGCACTTCGAAGCGAGCGGCTTCCTGGACAACGCCAAGTCCAAGCCTTTGCAAAAGGACAGCCTGTTCCGGCTGGCGTCGATGACCAAGCCGATCGTCACGACGGCCGCGATGATGCTGGTCGAACAAGGCAAGCTCAAGCTCAACGACCCGATCACCCTGTGGCTGCCGGAACTGAAGGATCTGAAGGTGGAAACGCCCGCGGGCGATGTGCCCCTGGCGCGGCCGATCTGGGTGCAGGACATCTTGCGCCACAGCGGCGGCTTTGTGTACGGCGGCGCCACCCGCTCGCCGCGCATCAAGAAGCTCTACGAAGACCTGAACATCGAAGCGCGCGAAGAAGACATCAGCACCGAGGCGATGCTGAAGAACCTGGGGCAGATTCCGCTGTCGCAGCAGCCGGGCACGATGTGGGAATATTCGATCGCCACCGATCTGGTTGGCTTGGTCATCGAGCGTGTGACGAAACGCCCACTCGACGCCGTGCTCAAGGAGTTGCTGTTCGACCCGCTGGGCATGAAAGACACCACCTGGTGG
>JAYUPO010000533.1:0-2555 GCA_043760085.1 Burkholderiales bacterium | reverse complement strand
CCGAAGGCAAGCCCGAACTGGTGATGGCGTTTCAAGACGCTACGGCGGCGTTCGACTCATCGGGCCTGTGCATCTTCACCACCTTCGCCTGGGGCTTGGCCGATTTGGCGCCGCAACTCGCCGCCGCTTGCGGCGAAGAGTTCACGCTGGAAAACGTGGCCAAGATCGGTGAGCGGGTGTGGAACATGGAGCGCGACTTCAACAACCGCGCCGGCTTCACCAACAAAGACGACAACCTGCCGCCGCGCCTGCTGAACGAGCCGGCCAAGACCGGCCCGGCCAAGGGCCTGGTGAGCAAGCTGCCCGAGATGCTGCCCAAGTACTATGAAGTGCGCGGCTGGCATGCCGACGGCACGCTCAAGTCCGATACGCGCAGCCGCCTGGGCCTATAACTTTTCGTTCAATGCCACGGCAAGGCGGTCATTGCACCGCCTTGTGTCGTTTTGAGGAATGCAAAGATGAAACACGTCATTCTTGGTGCCGGCCCGGCCGGCGTGATCGCCGCCGAAACCCTGCGCAAGCAGGCCCCCAACGATGCCGTCACCCTGGTGGGCGACGAGCCCGAGGCGCCTTATTCGCGCATGGCGATTCCCTACCTGCTGATCGGTAACGTTAAAGAAGAAGGCACGCACCTGCGCCATTCGGTGGCGCACTTCGCCAACCTGGGCATCGACCTTAAACGCGGCCGCGCCAAGAGCGTGGATGTGGCGGGCAAGCGCGTGCTGCTGGAAGACGGCACGGCGCTGCCGTTCGACCGCCTGCTCATTGCCACCGGATCATCCCCCGCCAGCCCGCCCATCCCCGGCATCGCCAGCCCCAACGTCCACCCCTGCTGGACCCTGGCCGATGCGCGCGCCATCATGAAAAAGGCCGGCAAGGGCACGCGCGTGCTGCAAATGGGCGCCGGCTTCATCGGCTGCATCATCATGGAAGCGCTGGCCGCGCGCGGGGTTGAACTCACCGTTGTGGAAATGGGCGACCGCATGGTGCCGCGCATGATGGGGCCCACCGCCGGCGGCATGATCAAAGATTGGGTGCAGGCCAAGGGCGTGAAGGTGTACACGGGCGCGCGGGTGGAATCCATCGAGACGGGCCACCCCGGCTTGATGAGCCGCCTGGCGAATGCGGTGGGTCTGGGCGGTGATGCGGCCGGCGTGATGAAAGTGAAGCTGTCCACCGGCCAGGTGCTCGACGCCGACCTGGTGATCAGCGCCACCGGCGTCAAGCCCAACATCGCCTTCCTGAGCGGCAGCGCCGTGAAGTGCGACCAGGGTGTGCTGACCGACGAATTTCTGCAATCCAGCGTGCCCGGTATCTACGCCGCGGGCGACTGCGCGCAAGCCTACGACCTGCCCAGCGGCAAGACCATCGTCAGCGCGATCCAGCCCAATGCGGCTGACCAGGCGCGCGTGGCGGCGCTGAACATGGCGGGCAAGGCCACCGCGCTCAAACGGGTGACGCAGATCAACGTGCTCGACACGCTGGGCCTGGTGTCCACCAGTTTTGGCGATTGGCAGGGGCACCCGGGCGGCGAGCATGTCGAACTGACCGACCATGCCGCCGGCCGCCACTTGAGCTTGCAGTTTGCCGGCGACCACCTGGTGGGCTGCAACAGCATTGGCTGGACAGAGCATGTCGGCGCGATGCGCGGCCTGGTGGAAGGGCGCGTGAAGCTGGGCGCATGGAAGGCCGAACTGAAGGCCGACCCGACCCAACTGATGAAGGCCTATTTGGCCAGCGCCCAGGCCCAGCAGCACCATGCTTTGGTGCGCGAGCGTTAAGAGCCTGAGAGTCCCGGACGACTCTAAAGCTCTGAGGCCACACAACTAACGATGCAAATCACTTTCAAGCTTTATGCCAGCCTGGGCGACTACCTGCCCGCCGAGGTGCGCAGCGCCAACCAGATGCCGCTGGCGGTGGCCGAAGGCGCCACCATTGCCGAGGTGATTGCGCCGTTCAGCCTGCCCATGAAGCTGGTGCACCTGGTGCTGGTGAACGGCGTGTTCGTGCCGCCCGAGCAGCGCGGCAGCAAGGTTCTGGTTCAAGGCGACGTGCTGGCGATCTGGCCGCCCATCGCTGGTGGCTAGGCCGGTGGCTGAGTAGGCAGTTCCGCGCCATGCAGTCGTTCTATCCCGAGCGTTTTGAACGCGAGATGGGTTGTACCCTGGCCGATTGGTTGCGCTGGCTGCCTGGCGGCAGCGGCGGGCACCCGTTGCTGCAGGGCGAAGGTCATGCCCGCGTGGATCTGCCCGATGGCCGCCTTGAGCTGACCTGGCAGGTGTTGCCGCCGCGGCGCATCGGCCTGGCCACGCTGCCGCGCTTGCATGTGACCTTCGACTTCAACACGCTGCCCGAACCGGCCCGCCACGCCTTCATGCGCTACTTCGACCTCTACACCCAGCGCGGCGGTGGGTGAAATGTGGCCTGGCATGCCGGCCAGGCCTTGGCATCAGGCGTTGCTGCTCGCCCGCACCTCTTCAATCGAGGTGATGCCGGCCAGCACCTTCTCGATGCCGTCTTGGCGCAGCGTGTTCAGCCCTTCGCTTTGCGCCGTG
>JAYUPO010000532.1:0-2559 GCA_043760085.1 Burkholderiales bacterium | reverse complement strand
CACCCGCCACATGGGCCTGCGTGCGGGCGAGTTGGCCGTCGAGCACGCCATACAGGCGATCGACCTCCTTGCCATAACGCTCCAGTGCATAGGGCACTTGCTCGGGCGCGTAAAGCTTGAAGTGGCCGTTCTGCCCGGCCATCGGCCCCAGGCCGCCCATCTGCCACATTAACCATTCAAGTGTGGCGGTGCGGCCGCGCATATCAGCCGGTAAAAAGCGGCCGGTTTTTTCAGCCAGGTAGATGAGGATGGCGCCGCTTTCGAACACGCTGACCGGCGCGCCGCCGCCCGCGGGGGCATGGTCGACGATGGCGGGCATGCGGTTGTTCGGGCTGATGGTCAGGAACTCGGGCTTGAACTGCTCGCTGCGCCCGATGTTCACGGGCTTGAGCGTGTAGGGCAGGCCCATTTCTTCAAGCGCGATGGAAATTTTCCAGCCGTTGGGGGTGGGCCAGTAGTGCAGGTCGATCATGGTGGGTTTCGGTTCGATTGGGTCTTATAAATTAGCTCGCGACTATGCGGCCTGGGCATGAAGCTTGACGCCGAGGGCCTTTGCCACCTTCAGAACCGTTGCAAAACTTGGGTTTCCATCGGCGCTCAATGCCCGGTACAGGCTTTCTCGGCTCAAGCCTGCGTCTCTTGCAACCTGGGTCATGCCCTTGGCGCGTGCAATGTCGCCAAGAGCCCTTGCAATGCCTGCCGCGTCTTCGGGCGCTTCTTCAAGCCAGGCGTCCAGGTAGGCAGCCATCTCGTCGGGCGTACGAAGGTGTTCCGCGACGTCGTACACACTTGTCTTGAGCTTCACTTTTTTGCTCAGTGCGGCCTTGACCATTTGAACCTACTCCCGAAAAGCCTTGGATAACAGAATAGCCTTTGCAATGTCTTTTTGCTGAGACGATTTGTCGCCTCCGACAAGAAGCAGCAAGAGCCTCGTTGCGCGCTGAGAGTAATAGACGCGGTAACCTGGACCAAAGTCAATTTTCAGCTCGGAAACCCCATCACTCAGATCCCGATGTTGCCCAGGGTTGCCGTGACTGAGGCGATCAACGCGCATCAGCACGCGCGCTCGGCCAGCACGATCTTTGAGCCCGTCGATCCATTCACGATACGACTCTGTTTTCTCAACGCGCATTCGCGAAGTGTAGCCTGTGAACTACATACATCAATCAAGTGAACGACGCTGCGCTTGCAGCGGCCAAGCCTGCTTGGTTAACGGTGGTTACCCAAACCGCCCATGCAAATACCAACCCGAGCCTTCGGGGCCGGGCTGGCTCGCAGGCCTGGGCGGCCCGGGCAACCGGTCGCGGTAGACCCACACCAGCGCGCCTTCGTGCGTCTGCGCAATGTAGTAGTCGCGCAAGGCCACGTCACCATCCCACCAGCCGGTTTCAATGCGTTCGGGGCCGGCCAGCAATTGCAGCGCGCGGCCTTCGAATAAGGGCATGGCCTGGCGTTCATGCAAGGCTTGCACGGGGTGCAGCAGCCACACCGGGCGGTGCAGGGGCAACGGGTCGTGCTGGTCGTGCTGGGGGGCTTGCAGCAGCGCGGCGGGGGCGCCAGCGCTTGTTGCGTTAACGCCTGGTTGCACAGGCACCAACACCGTGCCGCGCTCGGGCCGGTGGTCTTGCACCAGCACCAGGCGGCGCACCTGTTCGGGCCCCAGGCGGGCTTGCAGGCGTTCGAGCAAACGCGCCAGGCCTTCGCGCTGGCTGGCCTGGGTGGGAAAAAGTTCACCTGACGGCGCGGCGCGGTGTTCGAGTTCGCGGCAATGCAGGTGCAGCTCAAGCGTGGGCGCGGGCAGGGCCAGACGCTGCAGGCGTTCGCGCAGCAGGCCTTGCAGGTGGGCCAGGTCATCACTGGCCAGGGCCAGGGCGATAGGTAGTTCAGTAAATTCAGGCAGATCAGTGAACTCGTTGATCTGATCGGTTTGGCGGTGGCGCTGCTCGTGGCGCAGGCGCAGCGTGAAGCGAGCAATGCGCGCCTGCCGCGCGCGCGCCCAGGCCACCAGGCGCTGCAAGAGCACGGCCGCGCCGTGCAGCAGTTGCTCGGCGTCATCAGCCCGCTCGTGCAGTTCGAGCCGGTTTGCAAACACCGCGCCGGGCACGAAGGGCTGGCGCGGGTCGGGCTGCTCGCCGCGGGCACGGTCGATCTGCGCCAGCAAGGCCGGGCCGAAGCGCCGCGCCAGGCCGTCGCGCGGCTGCGCGCGCAGCCCGCCCAGGGTGGTCAAGCCCATGGCCTGCAGGGCCTGCGCATGTTCGGCGCCCTGGCCCAGCAGGGAGGTGGGCACGCCGTCGAGCAGTGTGCGCAAGGCACCCAACTGTTGGCTGTGCGCGCCCAGCGCCAGGCCCGTGCGCCACTGCGCCAGCAACCAGGCGCCCTCGGGCGTGGGCGCGCTGGCCGCTTGCAGCGCCAGGCCCAGCGGCGCCAGGGCGGCGTGCAATTGCTTCAGCAAGGCCGCGGCGCCGCCGAAGTAGCGCAGGCTGGCGCGCAGTTCCAGCAAGACACCGTGCGCGCCGCCTTGTTGCTGCTGTGCGCCAGGCGCGTCGGCTTGCGCCAGCA
>JAYUPO010000531.1:0-2577 GCA_043760085.1 Burkholderiales bacterium | reverse complement strand
TGCCGATACGGCAGCGCCCAGTCACTGCTGAGGTAGTGCGGGTAGTCCTTGCCGTGGATGCGTTGGTTGGCGGTGGCGATGTAGCCGCGTGCGGGGTCGAATTCGCGCGGCGTTTCGTCCAGCGGCACCCAGCCGGCCCAGTCGTAGCGCGCCTCCCAGCCCGGTGCCGGCACCAGGCCATGCAGGTCGTTGTCGGGTTGGCGCACCGGCACGCGGCCCGGCGCCACAAACCCGATGCGGCCTGCGCGGTCGGCCACCAGCATGTTCTGCATCGGCGCAACCCACCCTTTGCTGGCAGCAACAAAAGATTGCACTGACGTGGCGCGGTTGAAGGCCAGGCCGGTGGCCACGGTGTCGCCATCGGGGTCCAGCGCCGTCCAGCGCATGGCCAGCGCGTACGCCGGGCGGCCCTTGGCGCCGAGCACATCGTCGTGGCCACCGGCGTCTGAAATGACCGGCCCGTGGCGCGTGCGCCGCACCGCAATGGTCACGTCGGGCTGGCCCTTGACCGCGATGTTCTCGGTGCTGGTTTCGAACGACGCCCAGCCATCGGGCGTTTGATATTGCGCCGGGTCGTCGGGCTTGATGCGTTCGATGTACAGGTCTTGCACATCGGGCCCGGTGTTGGTGAAGCCCCAGGCGATGTGCTCGTTCTGGCCCAGCACCACCGTCGGCAGCCCGGGCATGCTGGCGCCGGCCACCTTGATGCCCGGCGCGTACAGGCGCACGAAGTACCACAGCGCCGGCGCGCTGAGCTTCAGGTGCGGGTCGTTGGCCAGCAGCGGCTTGCCCGTGGTGGTGTGGCTGCCGGCCAGCACCCAGTTGTTCGAGCCCACGCCTTCCACGCCAGACTCGGGCGCGATGTCTTGCAAGCGGTTCCAGGTGCTCTTGGTGCTGGCGCGCAGGTTCAGGCCCTGGAATAACTGGGCGTAGTCGGCCGTGGGCGGATAGCTGTCGCCCGGGTAGGGCGGGATGAGTTCGTTGACCCGCGCCACCGGCATCTTCAGCGCCAGGCGCAGCCGTTGCAGTTCAGTGCCCCAGTTGCCACCCAGGTCCCACGCCATCATGATGCCCCAGGCCAGGCTGTCGACTTCGCTCCAGTCTTCGGGCTGCAAGCCCAGCAGCATGAATTCAGGCGGCCGCGCCTTCATGTGGTTGCGCACGTAGCTGTTGATGCCGCGGGCGTAGGCACTGAGCGCGACACGCGATTCGCCCTGGGTTTGCTGCCACTGCGCCTGCGCGGCACGCCGCACACCCAGCGCGCGCAGGAAGCGGTCGGTTTCCAGTGCGCCCAGGCCAAAGCCTTCGGCCAGGCGGCCGGAGCCGATGCGCTTGTGCGTTTCAAGCTGCCACAGCCTGTCTTGGGCATGCACCACGCCCAGGCCGAACATCAGGTCGGCCAGGTTGCCGGCGTGGATGCTGGGAATGCCATCGGCGTCGCGCTCGATGCGCACTTCGCCCTGGATGCCGGCCATGTTCAAGCGGCCATCTTGCTGCGGCAACACCTGCAAGCTGTAGACCCACAGCGCTGCAGCGAGCGCCACCAACAGCCCCAGCGCCGCCCACAGAAAACGATGTATCCAGCGCATCCAACAGCCTCCGAAGTGCCAGGGCGAAGGCTAACGCGCAGGTCTGCGGGGCGCATCGGTACTTGTTCCACGCACCAGCAAGTGCGGGGGCAAGTAGGGGGGAAAGTGCGGGGGTAAACAGCAAGGTGCACAGGCCGCTGTTCCAGGCCTTGGCACGGGGGCTGCGCTCGAACAATGACTCAAGTTCACAACGCCGTGTCCGATCTCACACCCATGATGCCTTTTCGACTGTTGTCACGCCTGAGCCAGCGCGAGAGCGCCGTATCGGGCGTGCCCTCGGGCCTGCATTCGCGCACCGAGGTCACCCCGCCGTCGTTGCGCCAGGCCCCCAGCAGCTTGCCGCGGCGCCTGTGGTTCTGGCTCTTGGCCCCCGCGCCGCTGGAGGCCGCCCCGCCGCTGAACCGGCTGCCGCCGGTGCGCCAGGCGTTCCTGCACGTGTTGCTCGACCTGCCCTGCGGCCCGACCCAGGGCCTGGCACAGCGCATCAGCCGCGCCCATTCCTTGCGCGAGTTGTGGCATTTGCGCGCCGAGGTCTACCACCAGGTGGCCGTGCATCACAGCCAACGCGAGGCCGAAGGCCGCTTGCAGGCGCTGAACCGCCACTTCCCCACCCGCACCCCACGCGGCAGCCTGGCCACCCAGCATTCATGAGCCCCAACACTGCCCAGGCCGCGCCGCGGCATTACCTCGACAACGCCGGCCTGCCCGGCGCCGGCATGCCGCACGACCGGGCGGCCCGCATCGCCGCGCGCCGCGCCTTCGTTGACTTGAAGGTCACGTTCCAGGCGGCGGTTGCCGGCCTGAGCGGCAGCCGCGGCCAGTGGCTGCAACAACAGGTGCGCCTGGCCGAAGACCCGTTCGATCTGTGGATGCTGCGCGCGCTGGCGCTGTTGGTGGCGCTGGCGGCAGCGTTGTGGGTTTACAGCCTGCTGGTGTTGCCGCAACAAGATGGCCGCCTGAACATGGCCGGCATCCAGGGCGAAGTGCG